>DATNEK010000189.1:0-16716 GCA_035553055.1 Streptosporangiaceae bacterium
GAATCTTCCCGTGCCAGATCTCTCAGCGCTGGCTCAGCGAGCGCGAGCGGCACTATGCTGCCCGACGGCAGGCCGGAGCCAGCGCTCCAGTCGCGCCGTCACGCTACGTCCAGGTTCTATCTCGACCATGCCGCGACCACGCCGATGCTGCCGGAAGCGCTTGAGGCAGTGGTGGCCGAGCTTAGCCGCACTGGGAACCCGTCCTCCCTGCACAACGCCGGGCGCCGGGCCAGAAGGGTCATCGAGGAATCCAGGGAGCAGATCGCCCAGTCTTATGGCGCGCGGCCAAGCGAGGTTGTTTTCACCAGCGGCGGCACAGAGGCCGACAACCTGGCGATCAAGGGCTTGTACTGGGCACGCCGGACAGTGGCTGGCACCGGGTCAGGAGCCGGCCGGGTCCGCAACCGCATACTGGCGACCGCGACCGAGCACCACGCCGTGCTCGACTGTGTCCGGTGGCTCGGCGAGCACGAGGACGCCGATGTCGAGTGGCTCGGCGTCGATAGCCTCGGCTTGCTCAGCCCTGACGTGCTGCGCGAGGCGATCGAGCGGGACCCGGGCAACGTCGCGCTTGTCAGCGTCATGTGGGCGAACAACGAAGTCGGCACCATCCAGCCGATCGCCGAGCTCGCTGCCGTGGCGGCCGAGCACGGAATTCCTTTCCACTCCGATGCGGTGCAAGCAGCCGGTCAGCTGCCCGTCAGCCTGGCGGAGAGCGGTGCGACCGCGCTCACGATCACGGCGCACAAGATCGGCGGGCCGGTCGGAGCCGGTGCGCTGCTACTCGCCAGGGGCACAGAACCTGTCCCTGTGCTGCACGGCGGCGGGCAGGAACGCGATGTGCGGTCGGGAACCTTGGACACCGCGGCGATCGCCGGGTTCGCCGTCGCGGCCGACTGGGCAGCGCACAACCAGTCCGAACACGCCGCCAGGATCGGAAAGCTGCGTGACAGCCTGATCGACCAGGTGCGCGCCGTCGTGCCCGACGCGATTTTGAACGGGCCACCGCCCGGACGAGACAGACTAGCTGGCAACGCCCATTTCTCCTTCCCAGGATGCGAGGGTGACGCGCTGCTCATGCTGCTCGACGCCAAGGAAATCGCGTGCTCGACCGGGTCGGCCTGCACGGCCGGCGTCGCGCAGCCCAGTCACGTTCTGCTGGCGATGGGTGCCGACCGGGCCAGGGCCAAGAGCTCGCTGCGGTTCTCACTCGGCCACACCAGCGCCGCCGATGACGTCGACGCGCTCGGTCAGGTCATCGCCGAGGTCGTCGACCGTGCCAGGCGGGCTGGCCGATGATGGAACGGGCCGGGCGGGGTGAACCCCTTCGGGTGCTGGCCGCCATGTCTGGCGGTGTCGACTCGGCGGTGGCCGCTGCCAGGGCGGCTGCGGCGGGCCATGACGTGACCGGGGTCCATCTCGCCCTGTCGGCAAACCCGAGTTCCTACCGGACGGGTGCCCGCGGCTGCTGCACGCTAGAGGACGCTCGGGACGCGCGGCGCGCGGCCGATGTGATCGGGATTCCTTTCTATGTGTGGGACATGGCCGAGCGGTTCGCGGCCGACGTCGTGGACGACTTCATCGCCGAGTACGCCCGCGGGAACACGCCCAACCCGTGCCTGCGCTGCAATGAGAAGATCAAGTTCGCCGCGGTGCTCGACCGCGCGGTCGCGCTCGGGTTCGACGTCGTCTGCACGGGCCATCACGCCCGCATCGACCGCGGGGGGGTTAGGGGGGTCGTCCCCCCTGGCCAGCACCGCAGCGCAGGCTCGCCGAAGCTGGTACGCAGCGTGGACGCCGCCAAGGATCAGTCCTACGTGCTCGCCGTGCTGACCAGTGAGCAGCTTGGCCTGGCCATGTTCCCGCTCGGCGACAGCACGAAGGCTCAGGTGCGGGCCGAGGCGGCGCGGCGCGGCCTCGCGGTCGCCGACAAGCCAGACAGCCATGACGTCTGCTTCATCGCCGACGGCGACACCAGGGGATTCCTGCGCGGCAGGCTAGGTTCGATGCCCGGCCAGATCGTCGACGACGATGGTCAGGTCATCGGCAGTCACGACGGCAGCTACGGGTTCACCGTCGGCCAGCGGCGCGGCCTGGCAATCGGAGCCCCGGCGAGCGACGGCAAACCCCGGTACGTGCTCGACATCGAGCCGGTGTCAGGCACCGTCACAGTCGGACCAGCGGCCGCGCTCGACGTCGACGAGATCACTGCCGTCCGCCCGGTCTGGACCGGCTGCCCCGCGCCCGAGCAGCCGATCGAGGCCGAAGTGCAACTCCGCGCGCACGGCGAGACATACCGGGCGAGCTGCTGGCTAGAAGACCACGAGCTGCGTATCCGGCTGCACAGCCCGGCCAGGGGTGTTGCGAGGGGCCAGGCCGCCGTGCTGTACGACGGGCCGGTCGTGCTCGGCTCTGCCACGATCGCGTCCGCCTCTCGCGGGGGGGTAGAAACACGGAGGCGGCGGTCCGCTAGCTGATCACCGTCGGTGTTGATCGCTACGATGTCCCGATGAGCGAGAACGGGCAGTTCGCGTGGCCAGCGGCCAGTGCTACCGGCGTCGGCTCCATGCCGGGCACCGAACCCGGCGAGGCCATCGCCGTGGTGCTCGGCGAGCTGCCCGAACTGCCGCACTTGCCGGAACTGCCTGCGCGCGGGCCCGGTGCCGACCTGATCGGCAGGACTGCCAGCCTCCTGGTCGACATGCCGGTGCAGACCACCGCGCGCGGCTGGCGGCTCGCGGCCAAGCCGGGCCGCGACATCTCCCGTGCCGCCGGGCTGCTGTCCGCCGACCTCGACGCGATGGAAGAGGCCGCTCAGGGCTACCAGGGCCCGTTCAAGATCCAGGCGTGCGGGCCGTGGACGCTTGCCGCCAGCCTGGAGCTCAGCCGCAGCGTCGAGCCCGCGCTGGCGGACGCCGGCGCGGTCGCCGACCTAGTCACCTCGCTGGCCGAAGGGCTGGCGGCACACGTAGCGGCGGTACGCCGGCGGCTGCCGGCCGCGACCGTCATACTCCAACTCGACGAGCCCGCGCTGCACGGCGTGCTGGCAGGATCCGTGCCGACCGCGAGCGGCATGTACCGGGTGGCGGCGGTGGACGGCTCAGACGCCGCCGACAGCTTGCGGACCGTGATCGACTGTGCGTCGGCGCCGACCGTGGTGCACAGCTGCGCGCCGGAAATACCATTCGGTTGCATAAAAAAGGCCGGCGCGACTGCCGCTTCCTTCGATCTCGGTCGGCTCCGGCGTGGTGACGAGGACGCGCTCGGTGAGGCGGTCGAGTCCGGCGTCGGCATGTTCATCGGCGCCGTGCCGACAACGCCAGCGGTGCTGGCTCGTGGTCAACGGCCGGACCTCGACGGCCGCGCGGCCGCGACCTCGGTGATCGACTTGTGGTTGCGGATCGGGTTGCCGGCCGGCTCGCTGACCGAGCAGGTCGTCGTCACTCCGGCGTGCGGCCTAGCCGGAGCGACCCCGCGCGATGCCCGTACCGTGCTAGAACGCTGCCGGGCGGCGGCAAGGTTGATACCTGAGCTGATCGAGGAAGGTGCCATATGAGCGACCCGGAGCTGGCCAGGGGCGAAGACCCCCCTAGCCCCCCCTCGGCCGACAGCGCGGCCAAGCATAGGCACGCCGACCTAGCCGAGCAGGTTGCCGACGCCAACCATCGATACCACGTGCTCGACTCACCGGTGATCTCTGATGCCGAGTACGACACGCTGGTCAGGGAGCTGCGCCAGCTCGAGGAAACCTACCCAGAGCTGCGCACGCCCGACTCGCCGACCCAGCAGGTCGGGGGTGACGTAATCGCGGTCGGCTTCGCGCCGGTCCGGCATCTTGAGCGATTGTTCAGCCTGGACAATGCTTTCTCCCCAGAAGAACTTGACAACTGGTTCGCGCGAGCCGAGCGGCTTGGCGGTGGCGGCCCGTTCCTGTGCGAACTGAAGATCGACGGGCTGGCGGTCGACCTCGTGTATGAGGAAGGCGTGCTCGTCAGGGCGGCGACCAGGGGTGACGGCGTTACCGGGGAAGACGTCACCGCGAACGTCCGCACGATCGCGGCGGCGCCGGTCAAGCTGGCAGGTACCGGCTGGCCAAGCACGCTTGAGGTCCGCGGCGAGGTGTTCTTGCCGGTAGCGGCTTTCCACGAGCTGAACGAGCGGCAGGCGCAGGCTGGCAAGCCGCCGTACGTGAATCCGAGGAACACGGCCGCGGGATCGCTGCGGCAGAAGGATCCGGCGGTCACGGCGACCAGGCCGCTCGGCTTGATCCTGCATGGCGTCGGAGCGATCGCGGGAGAGCGGGCGCAGCGACCGACCAGCCAGTCGGGCTGGTATGACCAGATGCGCGCGTGGGGGCTGCCGGTCAGCGAGTTGTACCAGGTGGTCGAGGATTTCGACGGCGTTCGTGGCTACATCGCGCACTATGCCGAGCACCGGCACGACCCGCCGTACGAGATCGACGGCGTGGTGGTCAAGCTCGACCAGGTCGCCGTGCAGGCGACGCTCGGCTTCACCAGCCGGGCGCCCAGGTGGGCGATCGCCTACAAGTACCCGCCTGAGGAGGTGACCACCAGGCTGCTCGATATCCGGGTCAACGTGGGCAGGACCGGCCGGGTGACGCCGTTCGCCGTGATGACGCCGGTCAAGGTCAGCGGCTCGGTCGTCGAGCGGGCGACGCTGCACAACCAGGATGAGGTTGCCCGCAAGGGCGTGCTGATCGGCGACATGGTCGTGCTGCGCAAGGCAGGCGACGTGATCCCCGAAGTGGTCGCGCCCGTGCTTGACCTGCGGGATGGGTCTGAGCGCGCGTTTGAGTTCCCGACCCGGTGTCCGAGTTGCGACACGACGCTCGCCCGCGAGGAGACCGAGGTTGACTGGCGATGCCCGAACACCAGGTCGTGTCCAGCACAGCTGGTCGAGCGGATTTACCACATCGCTAGTCGGGGTGCCTTTGATATCGAGGTGCTCGGCGGGAAGGCGGCGTTCGCGCTGCTCGACGACGGACTGGTGGCCGACGAGGGCGACGTGTTCGGGCTGACCGCCGACGATCTCGCGCGATCACCGTTCTTCGTGACGATCGGCGGAGTGCTTACCGCTAACGCGACGAGCCTGCTGCGCAATCTGGACGAGGCCCGCACCCGGCCGCTTTGGCGTGTGCTCGTCGCGCTGTCGATCAGGCACGTCGGCCCGACCGCGGCGCGGGCGCTGGCCACGGCATTCGGCTCGATCGACGCGATCTCTGCGGCATCGGCGCAGACGCTGATGCTGGTCGATGAGGTCGGGCCGACTATCGCTAACTCCATCATCGACTGGTTTAGCGTCGGCTGGCATCAGGAAATCGTGGCGAAATGGCGTGCGGCTGGCGTGCGGCTTGCCGATCCTGACTTCACGGGCCAGGGCCCGGGAGTCGAGCCAGCGGATGGCGGCGCGGGGCGGCCGCTGTCCGGAGTGACCGTCGTACTGACTGGCACGCTGGCCGAACTCACAAGGGACGAGGCTGCCGAGGCCATTCAGGCTCAGGGCGGCAAAGTATCAGGCTCGGTCTCTAAGAAAACCAGCTTCGTGGTCGCCGGCGACAACCCTGGCTCGAAGCTGGACAAGGCCGAGTCACTCGGGGTGCCAGTTCTCGACGAGGCAGGTTTGCGCGTCCTGCTCGACCAGGGCCCCGAGGCGGCGGTCGCATCGGCAACGTCAGCGTCGGCAGCGACCGGTCAGTAGCCGGCGGTCCTGCGGGCGATAGACAGGGATGTCCGTGATGAAACCGGGAACCCATCGCGCCCCGCGCCCGACCGGGTGCGATGGATCTGGGGTTTCATCAGGGAATCCGGGTGTGAAAATGGCAATCCATCGCGGCACTCGGCCGGCCGGGAGCCGATGAAACCGCGAACCCATCGCGCTGCCGTGCTGATGCCGGCGGCAATTGCCGGCCACGGTCCGACGCTGCGGTTGGGGGTAGGCGCAACCGCGATAACGGCTCAGCGCTGCTGTTCCTTTAGCGGCGGGGGTCAGTTTTGCCGTTTGGGGACTGGGGGTTGGGGAAGCTGAGGACTCACATGGCAGACTTCTGGGCCGGTAGTGGTGGATGTGTCAGTTGTTCTGGATCGTGGCAAGTAGCCGGTTACCTACGACAACGCGGCTAGTAACAGATAGTATGCGTTTGGCTGCGTCAAGTGTGTTTCTCGGGGTAGCCTGACCGCAGTGAATCACGCACCGGCTCCCCCCGGTTTGTCCGGCGGGTACGTGAGGACACCATGAAAGACGCGAACGACACGCGGAACATTGCCCCGCGTATCGGCTCGCCGCTGTGGGTTTTTATGACAGCCGTATCGGTTGTCGGCGGCGGCCTGCTCGGCCTTGCGCTGTTGTATCTGTCCCGCCATTACCAGATGCAGGGATTGTTCGGCGATCCGATGTTTGGGTGGTCGGGGGGATGATCTTGGCCGGCGAGATCTGGCGGATCGACACCCCAGGACGGGGTTGGGGGTGGTCGCCTGCCGCGTCACGCTCCATCACCGTTGGTGTCATGCTTTTCTGGGGCTTTCCTGTCGCAGTTGTCCTCCGGGCGGTCGCCGTCGTAGTCGGCGGCGTCGCGCAGCGTCACACTCCGCTACGGGTGGCCTTCAACGCGGCGCAAATCAGCCTGAGCCTCGGCGCTACCGCGCTTGTCCTACTCACGCTCGGCGTTAACCCGAAGCAGCTTCATCCGTGGATGCCGACGGGCAGTCACCCCTACGTCCTGATTCCAGCGGCGCTCGCATACTTCATCATCAATTTCGGGCTCGTGGCCGTCGCCGTCGCACTGCGTACTAGGACGCCCGTCAAGTCCGTGATCCGCGCTAACGTGCGCTATCAGGCCGGCGTGTCTGGCATCTTGTTCGCCACGGCGCCGCTCATGACGGTCGCGATGGAGAGCCATTCGACGCTGATCGTCGCGCTGTTCGCCGTCCCGCTCGCCACCATCTACGTCAGCGCCGCGATGTTGGTACAGCGAGAGCACCAGGCCAGCCACGACGAACTGACCGGACTGGTCAACCGCAAGCTGCTGGCCAAACGCGCCCACGAGGCACTTGCCAAGGCGGCGGCGTCGGACACCAAGGCCGGCTTCTTGCTAGTCGACCTGGACAGGTCGACCGGGCTCAAGCAGGTAAACGACACTCTCGGTCACGCGGTGGGGGACCGGCTGCTGCAGATCGTGGCGCATCGGCTGGCGGTGAGCGTGCGGCCGGGTGACATCGTGGCGAGGCTCGGTGGTGACGAGTTCGCCGTGCTGCTCCCTGCTGTCAAGGAGCCCGGCGTAGCGAGGGAGGTCGCATCGCGGCTGCGGGCGGCGCTCGCCGAGCCGGTGCGGCTTGAGACGATCATGTTCGACATCCAGGCCAGCGTGGGGCTGGCGATCTTTCCTGACGACGCCGGCTCATTCGATCAGCTGATGCAACGCTCAGATGTAGCGATGTACGTGGCGAAGGAGCGCGGCAGCGGCATCGAGCGTTACGACCCCGACTACGACCGCAACTCGGCCGACCGGCTCGCACTTCTTGGTGACCTGCGCGGCACCATCCAGCGCAAAGAGATCGAGCTGTACTTTCAGCCCAAGGTGCGGCTGTCAGACGGTCACGTGATCGGGATGGAGGCGCTGGCTCGGTGGCCGCATCCACGCCGAGGCGTGCTGGCCGCGGCTGACTTTGTTGGTCTCGCTGAGCAGTCTCATCTGATGAGCGAGCTGACCGAGCAGGTCATCGAGAAGGCGCTCGCTCAGGCGGCACGGTGGTGGAAGGACGGGCTGCCCATTCAGATCTGCGTCAACCTGCCTGCCAGGGATCTGCTGGGCGGCAGGCTGGTCGAGCTGATCGACCTCGCGCTGCGCAGGCATGGCCTGTCGGCTGAAGCGCTCAGGCTTGACATCAATGAGCAACTGCTCGCGGGCAAGGCGGCGCAGGCAGCGGTCACCATGAAGGCGCTGGCCGATTTGGGCGTTGGGGTTAGCCTCGATGACTTCGGTACCGGCTATTCGTCGCTTGCGCAGCTCACCGGGCTTGGCGTCAGCGAGGTCAAGCTTGATCCGGCCCTCATCCGCGCGCTGCCTGACTCCATAGACCACGGCGTCACAGTCAAGTCCCTGGTTCGGCTGGCTGCCTCACTCGGCATCCGCTCCATAGGTGAGGGCGTGGAAACCGATGCGACGGCGTCGGCGCTGCGGTTGCTTGGCTGCGATGGAGCCCAAGGCTGGTTCTTCGCCAGGCCGCTGAACGCACTGATGGCCACCGAGTGGCTGGCTGAGCACTACACGCCCGACCAGAGCGGAAGCCAGTGTCTTGACCCGATCAGGCTGGCTGAGCAGCGCCGCCGGGGAGCTGGAACGAGCGGAGACCCAGCCCCGCGGCCAAGCGACGCCGGGGCCGCGGCAGCCAGCCCGCTCGCCGGTGCGATGCGAGCAGGCAGGACAGCGCCGGCTAAGCGCCAGGCAGCGGGCCGTCCGGCTTCGGCAGGCCATCCGGTAACCGCAAGCTAGCATCCGGTTCATCGGGCGGCGTGTCCTGGCGGTCTGCCGCGGCGGCTGCGATGGGTTGCCTGTTGCATCGCGCCGGGCGGTGGCGAGCGATACGAATTCGGCTGGGTTGCTGCCTGGCCTCTAGGATGGCCGCTGTGTCCATTACCCGCGACGAGGTCGCGCACCTCGCTCAGTTGTCCAGGCTGGCTCTCACCGAAGATGAGCTTGATCATTTTTCCGGTCAGCTTGACGTGATTATCGCCGCCGTGGCCAGGGTTCAGGAAGTCGCGGCCGCGGGGATTCCGCCTACGACGCACGCTGCCGAGCTTGTCAACGTGTTCCGCGACGACGTCGTCGTCCAGCCGTTGCCCGCGCAGGCGGTTCTCGCCGAGGCGCCCGCAGCCGAACTCGACCGATTCCGGGTACCCCGCATCCTGGCGGAGGACTGACTCATGACCGCCAACAACGAGCTCACCGCGATGACTGCCGCCCAGATGGCTCGGGCTGTCGCCGACGGCGATGTATCCGCGGTGGAGCTGACCACGGCGCATCTCGACCAGATCGCGCGCACCGATGTGCATGTACACGCGTTCTTGCACGTCGCGGCTGACTCGGCGCTGCGAGCCGCGCGCGAGGTCGACGACCAGCGCGCCGCCGGGCAGCGGCTTGGACCGCTCGCGGGCGTTCCGCTCGCGCTCAAGGACGTCTTCACGACGTCGGACATGCCGACCACCTGCGGGTCGAAGATCCTGGCCGGTTGGCAGCCGCCGTACGACGCCACCGTGACCAAGCGACTCAGGGCCGCCGGTGCCGTGATTCTCGGCAAGACGAACATGGACGAGTTCGCGATGGGCTCGTCGACGGAGAACTCCGCGTTCGGGCCATCACACAACCCATGGGACTTGAGCCTGGTACCTGGCGGTTCTTCCGGCGGCTCGGCGGCGGCCGTCGCCGCCTATCAGGCGCCACTTGGCATAGGCACGGACACCGGGGGGTCGATCCGCCAGCCAGCCGCGGTATGCGGGCTGGTAGGGGTCAAGCCGACCTACGGCGGCTCGTCCAGATACGGCCTGGTCGCCTTTGCCTCGTCGCTAGATACGCCAGGCCCCCTGGCGAGGACGGTGCTCGACGCCGCGCTGCTGCACGAGGCGATGTCCGGTCATGACCCGTGCGACTCCACCTCGCTCGATGCGCAGGTACCGCCTGTGGTCGCGGCGGCGAGAAACGCCGACGTCGCGGGCTTGAGAGTCGGTGTGGTGGCCGAGCTTAGCGGTGAGGGATATGCCAGCGGCGTGCTGTCCAGGTTCAACGAGACCGTGGAGCTACTGGAAACGCTAGGTGCCAAGATCACCGAGATCTCCTGCCCGCACTTCACTTACGCGTTGCCCGCTTACTACCTGATCGCGCCCAGCGAGTGCTCGTCTAACCTGGCCAGATTCGACGCGATGCGGTACGGGCTGCGAGTTGGCGACGAGGGCGACGCGAACGCGGAAGAGGTGATGAGCTTGACCAGGGCGGCTGGCTTCGGCGCCGAGGTCAAGCGGCGGATCATGCTGGGCACCTACGCGCTGTCGAGCGGCTATTACGACGCCTACTACGGGAAGGCACAGCAGGTTCGTACGCTGATCATCCGCGACTTCGCCGCAGCGTTCGAGCAGGTGGACGTGCTGGTGTCGCCGACCACCCCGACGACCGCTTTCGCGATCGGTGAGCGAGTCGACGACCCGATGGCGATGTACCTGGCCGACCTGTGCACGATCCCAAGCGACCTGGCAGGCAACGCGGCGTTGTCGGTACCGTGCGGGCTCGCGCCCGAAGACGGGCTGCCGGTCGGATTTCAGGTGATGGCGCCTGTCCTTGCTGATGACCGGATGTACCGAGTAGGAGCGGCCGTCGAGGCCGCGCTTGACCAGCGGCGGGGCCACCCGCTGCTCACCGAGGCGCGAGGGCTGGCGAATGCCGCTGATGCGGAGGCTGGACGATGAGCGAGAAGGCGAGCCGCGGAAGCTCTGCATCGGCCGCGATCAGGCCGGTGCCGTTCGACGAGGCTGTCGGCAGGTACGAGCCGGTGATCGGGCTCGAGACTCACGTCGAGCTCGGCACGGCCACGAAAATGTTCTGCGGCAGTCCGGCAGTGTTCGGTGCTGAGCCAAACTCGGCTGTCTGCCCGGTCTGCCTGGGGCTGCCTGGCTCGCTGCCAGTGATCAACAAGAGCGCGATCGAGTACACGATCAAAATCGGCTTGGCTCTGAACTGCTCGATCGCATCGTGGTGCCGGTTTGCCAGGAAGAATTATTTCTACCCTGACATGCCGAAGAATTTTCAAATATCGCAGTATGACGAACCGCTGTGCACCGACGGCTGGCTGGCTGTCGAGGTCGCGGGACAGGAGTTCACCGTCGGAATCGAGCGGGTGCACCTCGAAGAGGACACCGGCAAGTCGCTGCATGTCGGCGGGGCTACTGGTCGCATTCACGGCGCTGACTACTCGCTGGTGGACTACAACAGGGCAGGCATCCCGCTTGTCGAGGTCGTGACCAAGCCAATCCCCGGAACCGGCGTGCTGGCACCGGCCGTGGCGAGAGCCTACGTCACAGAGCTGCGTGACCTGCTGCGAGCGCTCGACGTGTCCGATGTGCGGATGGAGCAAGGCTCCCTGCGATGCGACGTCAACACGTCGATCGCCGCCGCGGGATCGGCGCGGTGGGGCACAAGAACCGAGACCAAGAACGTCAACTCGCTGCGGTCGGTCGAGCGAGCGGTCAGGTCGGAGATCGAAAGGCAGGCGGGCGTTCTCGACGCTGGTGGCCGGGTTGTCCAGGAAACCAGGCATTTCCATGAGGACACCGGCACGACCACCGCCGGCCGCAGCAAGGAGGAAGCGCAGGATTACAGGTACTTCCCCGAACCTGACCTTGTGCCGGTCGCGCCGGCGCCGGAGTGGGTGGCACAAATCAAGGCCGCGCTGCCGGAACTGCCCGCGGCGCGCCGGGTCAGGTTGCAGGCGCAATGGGGGCTTTCCGACCTCGACATGGCCGCCCTGCGTAACGCTGGCGCGCTTGATGTGGTAGCCGAGACGGTCGCCGCCGGCGCGTCGCCCGAGCAGGCACGCAACTGGTGGCTCGAGGATCTGTCGCGGCGCGCGAACGATCGCGGCGTCGAACTCGCCGAACTCCCGATCAGCCCCGCGCAGGTGGCAAGGATTAGCGACCTAGTCAACACCGGCGCGCTGAACAACAAGCTGGCCAGGCAGGTTGTCGATGGGGTGCTCGCCGGTGAAGGCACGCCGGACGAGATAGTCGCCGCTCGCCGGCTCGCCGTGGTCACTGACACCAGCGTGCTCTCCGCCGCCGTCGACGAGGCGATCGCGGCCAATCCTGATATCGCGGCCAAGATCGCGGCTGGGAAAACGGCAGCGGCCGGTGCGCTGGTAGGAGCGGTGATGAAGGCGACCGCCGGTCAGGCCGACGCGGCCCGCGTGCGCGAGCTGATCTTGCAGCGATGCGGTACCGGCTTGGGGGAGTGACAACCGAATACTTAGCTGATACTCAGCAGTTTGTGGTCGCACGTACGTCTTTCCTCAATCGAAGCGTGACCTGCGCAAAGTAGAGTCGTCACCGGTCGCTCAGAGCCCAGCAGTCTCGCGGTCAGCGCAGTCGCTGGCTTTCGGCGCAGGCCGACTGAGCAGGCCACCAGCCGGGCACATCGTCGAGGCGAGAACCCCAACGGCGGGGGGCAGTCCACCGCTGGCCACGCGCGCTCCGGCGCGACGATGCGCCATGGCGTGGCCCGGGAAGCAACGAGATCGTTCGGGGAACAAGCAGGAGGCACGGTGCGGGCGAGTGAGTGCGGGAGCCGGCGATGACTTCGGTCGCGCTTGGGTGGTCAGCGGCCTGGATTCTCGTGGCCGCTGCCGCCGGCACCCGGCTATGGTACGCGTCGACCGGCCGTGAGCTTTTCGTTAAAAATGGGTATCGCTGGCTCGCCGCCGCGGCAGTCTGCCTCGGCGTCGGGGGTGCCGTGCAGCAGACGTTCGGCGGGCTGCTTGGCGGAGCGTCGCCGTTGCGGGTCGCGGACCTTATCAGCCTGGGCGCGCTGCTCGCGATCGTGATCGGGCTGGCGACGGTCACGGCGGATCGCTGCGACCGCGATCACGGTCATGGCGAGCCGAGTCGCTGGCGGCTGTACCCGGCTGGAGCCGACGAGGGCGGTCAAGTCGGGCCGGGCAACGGTGCGGTGCTCGACAGCGCCCTGCTCGTCGTATCGCTGTTCGCGATCGCCTTGGTGACCATGTTCGGCGCCGACTACATCAAGGCTGGGGCGGGACCTGGCGCCTTCGCGCTCGACCTGCTCAGACCGGTGGCCGACCTCGCGGCGCTTGGGCTTGCGCTCGTCGTCCTGCCGCGCAACCCGAGGCTCGCCGTCAGCGGCGTGTTCGCGCTGGTCGCTATCGCGATCGCTGACTCACTCGCCGTTGCCGCCCGCTCGGCCGGGAGCAACGCCGGCGTCGGCGCCCATCTCGCGCTTGTGGCTGGTATCGCGCTGCTTGCCGCGACCCCCACAGTCGAATCCGCAGGCGGGCGACTGGCGAAGGCTGGACCGTGGGCGCGCGGGCTGGCGGGCATGTGGTCGGCCGAGTCTCGGGTGGCCGCTCCCGCCGCGACCGTCGCCGCCGCGCTTGTGATCGCTGGTGCCGCCGTGCTTGGCCATCCGGTCGCGATATCCGCCGTGGCCGTCACCGCGGCGATCGGGGTGATCCTGCTCGTGATCAGGCTTGGCTGGTTCGCCAGGCGAGCGGGGGCGGTCACCGCCTCAGCGCAGGCATTCGACGGGGTGTTCCGCGCTCTGGCCGATTCGACCAGCGACGCGGTGCTGATCTGCGACCGGACAGGCATCATCGAGTACGTCAGCCACGGTAGCGGCGAATTCGGCTATGGCCAGGACGGGCAGACTGGGGATGGGCTAATCGGCACCGCGCTCGCCGACATCGTGCACCCTGAGGACCGGGGAGCCGGGGTGCGAGCCGCGATGATCGCGCTGCGCTCGGCCGCGGGCACGGCCACGTTTACCGGCCGGGCCAGAAGCGCTGACGGGTCGTGGCGCCAAGTTAAGGCCATGCTCTCGCGCTATGACCAGCCTGGCGAGCCTGCGAGACTGCTGATCACCTGCCACGACGACAGCGAGGTCGTCGCGCTGCGCAGGCAGCTAGCTCAGCTCACTTTCCACGACGGGCTGACCGGCCTGCCAAACCGGGCGTACCTGGAGGACAGGGTCAAGGACTTGCGGCAGGGTGCCAGCGAGCGCACGACGGTGGCCGCGATCATGGTGGGCCTCGACGGCCTCGATGGCCACGCTGCCATGGCCGACCTGGACGGGCAGCACGGCGAGAACCTTGTGCTCGCGCAGGCTGGCCGTCGGCTGCGCGCGGCGGCACCGCCTGAGGCCATGGTGGCGCGGTGGGGCAGCGAGCAGTTCGCCGTGCTGATCGGCGACATCGGCTCGGCGGGGCAGCAGGCGGCAGAACTCGCCGAGCGGCTTGCCGACGCGATCAGCGCGGTGCCTTTTGCCATCGACACCAAGGAAGTCTGGATTACCGCGAGCGTCGGCGTGGCGACGAGCCCGGCGACCAGCGCCTACCAGGTGCTCGGCAACTCGCATGTGGCCATGACGAAGGCGGCTGCCGCGGGCGGCGGCAGAGTCAAGGTCTTCGGCACCGCGATGGCCGCGATGGCGCGGCGCAGGGTAGAGCTAGCCGCGGCTCTCGGTGAGGCGGTAGTCGATCACCAGGTGCAGGTGGAATATCAGCCGGTTGTCGAGCTCGCCACATCGCTGGTGACCAGCGTCGAGGCAGTGTTCAGCTGGCGCCCGGCTGGCGAGCGGATTCACGCCGAAGAACTGCTCGCGGTGGCGGAAGAGTCGGGCCAGATCGTTGAAATGGGAGACTGGCTGCTGCGCGAGGCCATCAGGCAGGTGGCCAGGTGGCGGGCCAGCGGACCGGCAATCGGTCTCGTCGTCCACGTCAGCGCCAGGCAGCTCAGTGCGCCGGGTTTCGCCGCGTCGGTGCTCTCCGCGCTCGACGCGGCCGGGCTGCCGACGCAGGTGCTGACGCTCGCCGTCGACGAGCGGGTGCTCATCGACGCGGGGGCGATGCTCAAATCGGAGCTAGCGGGTTTGCGCGGCACAGGAGTCAGGATCGCGATCGACGACTTTGGCACTGGCCACGCCTCGCTTAGCTACCTGCGCCAGCTCAGCGTCGACGTGATCAAGATCGGCAGCTCGCTGACCGCCGGGCTCGGGACCGACCCGACGCTCACCTTGCTGACCTCTGCGATCTCTGGCCTCAGCCGCGACCTGGGCATTGAGACGATCGCCACCGGTGTTGACCGGCCTGAACAGGTCGAGCTGCTGAAGGCGATGGGCTGCGGCCTCGGCCAGGGCGGCTGGCTCGCCGGTCAGCTGCCGGCCAGCGCGGTCGATCCGATGGCGGCCGGACTTGCCGCCGGATGGGCTGAGTGCCGCGGCGGCCCGGCTGCTGACGTGGCCGATGGCCGGTCGCAGGACCAGGCCGGAGACCCAGCCTGCAGCCCGGCGGGCGGCTAGGCTGCAGGCTGAATCTGCTTACCGGATTAGCCAGCCGCGCCGCTCACCGGTCAAGATGGTAATGCGGGCCGTCAGCAGGGGCGGAGCCGCTGTGGGCACCAGGCAACGGAGCTTTGCCCGCACAAGGGAGGATCTGCAATGAATGGGCTGACCCCTGAGATCACGTTCGATCTGCAACCGTCCGGGCAGCGTGTCCCCCACGATGTGCGGGCCAAGATGCTCGAGTCCCCGGGATTCGGTCAGATATTTACCGACCACATGATGTCGCTGACCTGGTCGGAGGATCAGGGCTGGCATGACGGCAAGCTGATGCCATACGGTCCGCTGTCATTCGACCCGTCGACGGCGGTGTTCCACTACGGGCAGGAGATCTTCGAGGGTCTCAAGGCCTACCGGCAGGAGTCCGGGTCGATCGTGGCGTTCAGGCCCTATATGAACGCGGCCCGGTTCCGCGGGTCAGCCGTCCGGATGGCGATGCCGGAGCTGCCGGAAGAGACGTTCGTGCAGGCCATCGAGCTGCTCGTGGCGCAAGACAAGGACTGGGTGTCGGCCAACCCTGACCACAGCCTCTACCTGAGGCCGATGATGATCGCGACGACACCGGCGCTTGGCGTGCGCCGCCCGGCGTCGGACTTCATGTTCCTGCTCATCGCGTCTCCGTCGGGGATGTTCTTCGGTGCCGGAGTTAACCCGGTCAAGGTCTGGATCGCCGATGACTACGTCAGGGCCGCTCCGGGCGGCACCGGCGCGGCCAAGACCGGCGGCAATTACGCCGGTGGGTTCGCCGGGCAGCTCGAAGCGCTCGACCACGACTGCGACCAGGTCGTCTGGCTTGACGCGATCGAGCGCCGCTGGGTCGAGGAGATGGGCGGGATGAACCTTTGCTTTGTCTTCGGCTCTGGATCTTCCGCTCGCCTCGTGACACCAGCGCTCACGGGGACGCTGTTGCCGGGCATCACCAGGGACTCGATCCTGACGATGGCGCCCGATCTTGGCATTCCGGCCTCGCAGGAGCGGATTTCGGTCGAGGACTGGCGGTCCGGCTGCGCCAGCGGTGAGATCACCGAGGCGTTCGCCTGCGGAACGGCCGCTGTGGTCACGCCGATCGGCGAAGTGCGCGACAAGAACGGCGGCTGGACCATCGGCGACGGCAAGCCAGGTCCGGTCACCATGCGGCTGCGGGACGAGTTGCTCGGCATGCAGTTCGGGCGGCTGCCTGACCCATACGGCTGGATACACAAGATTGTCTAGCCGCATCGTCTGACCCGCATCGTCTGACCCGCATCGTCCGGCCCGCATGGTCTGACGCGCATGACCTGACGCGCATGGTCTGACGCTGCTGGCTGCCGTCGGCCTCTAGATGAGTGATTCCTTATGGGTTCAGTTGTCATAAGCGATCAGCGACCGCTTGGCGGGCGTGCTTGTGGCCCAGTTGTGCCAGATGGCGGCGGCCATGGCGAGCAGTCGCTGGGTGATGCGGGTGTAGACGCCGCTGGTGGTGCGGCCGCCGTGGCGTTCCAGGTCGAGCTGGCCTTTGAGGGTGTCGTTGACCGACTCGATCCACTGGCGGATCCAGCCGATGGGCCCGTGGCGGGGTGCCTCGTCGCGGCGGTCGGGGCGGACCAGGT
>DATNEK010000190.1:0-2139 GCA_035553055.1 Streptosporangiaceae bacterium
CGACGGGCAGCAGGTCGACCCCCTCTCCTACCGGTTCTCCGGCTATGGACCGCAGCAGCAGTTCGACTGCTCTCGTCCCGGTCTCGGCCAGCGGGATGCGCACCGTCGTCAGCGGGGGGACAAGGTACTCGGCGAACGGGATGTCGTCGCAGCTCACGACCGCGACGTCGGCAGGCACCCGGCGACCCGCGTGCCACAGCGCGCCGAGCACGCCGATCGCCATCGTGTCGCTGTGCACGAAGATCGCCGTGAGCTCGGGCGAACGTTCGAGCAGCAGCCGGGTGGCCATCGCGCCGCCCCTGGGCGTCCAGTCGCCTTCGGCGACCAGGTCCTCGCTCGGCTCCAGGCCGGCGGCCCGCAGCGCGTCCTCGTATCCGTGCAGCCGGCTGCGCGTCACCCGGCGCCGGAACAGCCCGGTCACCGTGCCGATCGATACGTGACCGAGCGCGGCCAGGTGCGAGGTCGCCAGCCGCCCAGTCTCCCGGTGGTTCGAACCCACCAGCGGTACCCCTCCACCAGGCACCGCTTGCAGGCTGACCGCCGGAACGTAGGACCTGAGCAGCTCGGCGACCTTGGTATCTTCCTCGACCTCCGGTGCCGCCGCGATGATCCCGTCGACCCGGCGCTCGATCAGCGACCGCACGATATCCGGCGCATCCGAGCCGCCAGCGGCGAGATGCCCGACCAGCACGCTATGCCCGTGCCTGCGCGCCTCCTGCTCGGCCGCGACGCAGGCTAGCGTGATGGCCAGGTCGGTGGTGTCGCTGGCGACCAGCCCGATCGTGGTGCTGGCCTGCTGAACAAGGCTGCGCGCGATGGTGTTCGGCTGGTACCCGAGTTCGGCGGCGGCGGCGAGAATCCGCTCGGCGGTCTGCGCGGATACCCGCACCTGCCCGCCGCTCAGCACCTTGCTCGCCGTCTGGAAGCTGACCTCGGCCAGCGCGGCCACTTCCTTGATCGACACGTATCGCCGTCGCGCCACCGCACCTCCTCACCGGGTGAGCGAACGTTCGCGCATAGCTAGAGTCGCGCAGTTCGCCGACTAGGTCAAGAGCTGTTTTAGGCCGCTTAACGCGCGGCTGCGCTGGTCCTGCGCGCGCCCGCTCGGTCCGCGCGCTCAGCTACGGCCGAAGGCATCGCCGCAAAACTTTCTACATAAAAGAGACCATTATTTAGAGAAAAAGCATTGTAAATGCCGCTGCCTGCTGACCTGATGCGGGTCAGTCATCGGGTCAGTATCCAGCCACCGAGAGCGGTATTTAGAAATGGGTTCTCGGCTGGGCTACAGTTTGCTCCAGGGTCGACGAGTCCGGCCTGAACCTGCAAATGGATAGGCTGCCCGTGAAGAGAATCTGGTTATACCCGCGCACTTGGGGCGTTGGGTTTCTGGGACCGGCGGCCACCATCAAAGGCGGCGTCGCGCTGCTTGGGGTCGGTCTGATCGACGCGATCGGCATGGGTCTGTACCTCGCCGGATCGGCGATCTACTTTGTCCTGGTCGTTGGTTTGAGCTCGACTCAGGTTGGCGTCGGCTTGTCCATCGCTGGCCTGCTGGGCATGGTGGCCCAACCCATCCTCGGCTCGCTAGCCGACCAATATGGACCGCGCCGAATACTGATTTTACTCTATCTATGGCGAGCCCTGAGTCTGGCCGCGCTCAGCGTTACCGGCAGTTTTCTGGTGTTTGCCGTCGTTGCCGCCATGATCGGCGTCAGCCAGCAATCCCTTCCCCCGGTCTACCAAGCGCTAGTTGAACGCATCGCCGGATCACAGGCACGGGTAGCGATCATGGCGCGCACTCGGGTCGTCTACAACGTCGGGTTCTCGCTTGGGGGTGTACTCGCCACCGTGGCGATCGGATACGGCACCAGGCTCGCGTTCGCCTCGATCGTCCTTGGAAACGCACTGTGCTGTGCTCTGGCCGCACTGTTCTTGTCTCGGCTCGGAGTTCGCGATCAGCAGACCCGCGATGCGACTAATTCCGCGAAGAAAACCCGCCTCCGTTCGCTGCGCGACTTCCCGTATTTAAGCGTCGCTGCCGTCAACGGGATTCTTGGCTTGCACTCGTCGCTACTAGCCGTCGGCGTTCCACTGTGGGTGACCTTGCATACCGACGCGCCCAGGGCCCTGGTCGGGGCA
>DATNEK010000191.1:0-26697 GCA_035553055.1 Streptosporangiaceae bacterium
AGTGTCCCGGCCGGTGCTGGAGGGTGCAGGCGGCACGGGCCGGCCGGGCTGACCGGGTGGCCGGCTCGGCGCGGGTGAGGGTGAGAAGGAATTCGGCGGGCCGCCCGCCGATCCAGCCGGCCGGGCATGGAGCCTCGGTGATCACGGTGCTGGCGTGCCGGTCGACTTTGTCGCGCAGTACCGCCAGGTGGGCGTGGTCGTCCAGACCCAGGCGCAGCCACACGTCGTCGTCGCCGACCAGGACCTCCTGCGGGAGCCGGTACTGTTCGCGATGCCGCTGCCAGGCGTCACGCCATTGCGGCCACCGAGCGGTCCGGGCGGGAAGCGCTGTCCGGTCGATGATCCACCTGGCGGGGTGCACGATGCTGCGTCCGTGCCGGACGCGGGGCAGGAACGGCAGGCCGCTGGCGTGTCCCCAGTCGAACCGGCTGCACGGTGCCGTCCACGCGGTCCAGATCTCAGCCAGGAACCGCATCAGCGGCTGCTGCAAAGACGGGAGCACGCTGTTGAACAACAACGGCTCCACGGGCTGGCCGGTGGTTCGCGATACCAGCCACAGCCGCTGACCGTCACCCGTCACCGCCAGGTCCTCCACCGTCCGGCGCGGTGCCGGATGGAACTCGCCCAGGGGAAGGACGGGCAGCAGCTCGGGTACCCGGGCCACCGCCGTGAGGCGGGCATCCAAAGGGGGTCCGGAAAGCTGGACCGTGTCCGCGCCGGGCAGCGCGGCCGGCAGCTGCCGGTAGACCTGCCGGAACGACGCGAGCTCGGCAGGGGTGAGCAGATAGAGAAAACGGGCGGCGGCGACGCCCGCGTGGCGGGACCCACTGAGCACCGTCAGCGTGAACGCGCCGCGGTCCAGATCCGCCACGGTGTCGGCGGCGAGAGTGAACCGCAGTTCGGTATGCGGGACGGGCGGCCGGTCGTCGTCCCCGCGTAACCGGCCGATCAGCGCATCGTCGAGTATCACCTCCGCGCCGCCGTCCAGCGCGGACTGCTGCGCGAGGTGTCCGAGCAGCCGGTCGCGGGCGGTGAACACCGCACGGGCGCGGCGAGCGGACCCCCGGTAGCCGGCCGGGAAACCCAGGACGTTCAGCACATCGCGGACCGGCACGGCCGCTCCCGGGCCCCACCGACCGATGAACGCGCTGTGGTACTCGGCCCATCCAGGCAGACAGGGTGCCACGGCCACCAGCGCCGACGCAGCCCGGCCCGCCTGGCGGAGCACGGCCGGGGGCAGCGTCACCGCGACATCGGCACGAAGATCGACCGCGACCCGGCTACCGGGACGCGGCATGGCGCAGTAGCGGGCCGCGTGCGCAGCCGGATCGGTAACGGTCATCGCCGGCCGCAGAGCCGACAGCAGCACCCCGATCTGCACCAGCCCGGCCAGCAGCCGTTCGGCCTCGGCCACGCCCGCGGTCCCGGCAATCCTCGCCGCCAGGTCGGCGAACCCGACCGGGAAATGCGCCGCCCGGATCGCAGCCCGGACCGGGCCGGTCAGGCGGACTTCGACGTCCCACCGCCTGCCACCGCCGGCGCGGGCACAGGGCATCACCCATCTCCCGCAGCGCTGATACCCCAGCGAGTTCGTCACCACCGCGACGGTACGCAAGATGGCGAGGTCTTCTTCGGCCCGCGCAGTGTACTCGGCGATGAACTCGCCGTCGGGGCGGGCGACTACGCGGTGTTCCCCGCCCAGGAGAACCGCCGCGCGGGCACCGAACTCGACCGGGGCCACGCCAGCGAAGACGCCGAACGGGGTCGCGCGGGTGGTCCACCTCAGCAGGTACCGCACCGCTGATATCACCAGCCGGCGCAGCCGCTGCTGCGGCACCGTCTCACCGTCGGCCACCCGCTTGATCTGTGCAGCCAGATGCGGCGCTGCCGAGCTGACGGCCGCCGCGAACCCCGGCAGATGCCACACCGTGACCAGCCACTCCCGCCACTCCGCCGACCTGCCGGATGTCAGGTCAGGCCAGGCAGGCAGGACCAGATCACCCGGATACGCGGCGACCCGGATCAGAGCCGCACCAGCCTCGGGAATCATAAGCACCACCGGGTTCAAACGGGCCCGGCGCACGCGAAGCCGGGCCCGAGGGTAACGACAAAGGGATCGGTTCAGTAACCGCCGTCGCATTTGGTCGTGCAGGCGCTCGAGCCTGTGTTGCCTGAACCGCAGTTGTCGTCGGTGTTGGTGGCGTAGCCGGTCGCTGCGGGGCCCGCGTCCACCAGGCTGACGTCGA
The DNA here is from genome assembly GCA_035553055.1 of Streptosporangiaceae bacterium. Classification (GTDB taxonomy): domain Bacteria; phylum Actinomycetota; class Actinomycetes; order Streptosporangiales; family Streptosporangiaceae; genus Chersky-822. The sequence continues at coordinate 2,247 of DATNEK010000191.1, forward strand.
GGGTGAACTCCGGGAAGTCTGTTTCGTTCATGTGCTTGCCTTTCTATGCGGGGGTGAAGGTGAGGACGACGCGGCTGTGCCGCTTGTCCAGCGCTGTCCCGGCTGGCAGGTCGCCGTCGGGAGTACTCAGGGGCAGGACGTGCAGCACCGGCAACGGGCTGCCCGCGTCCAGCCACGCGCGCATGTGCTCGATCATTCGCGCGGCCGCCGCCGCAGCGTCGGGTCCGTGCGCGCGGGCGCCCAGGTCGAACATGTCATCGGCGGTCCAGCGCAGTGCCGAGCGGTAGCACAACGTGCCGTTGTCGAGGGCGGCGGGCGTGCCGAAGCGCCAGGCCGGCGCGACAACGCCGGCATCAACGGCATCCTGCTGGGCGTTGAGAACAACGAACTGCTGCCCCGCAGCCCTCAGGCGGGCCGCCAGCCACAAGTCGAGGTCGGCCAGGACAGTACGGGGCGGCAGGCTCACCCCGGCCCAGGCCTGCGCGGGCGGCTGCGACAGCAACTCGCCGGCTGCCTCCGCATCAACCTGCTGGTCCTCGTCAAGCCGCAGGTGAACGCCCACACCGATATTTACGTACCGCATCTCATGGGCTCCGGCGCCCCGCACCGGCACGAACCCGCACAACCGCTGGCTGTGGCTGACCAGCCGATCACCCACCCGGCGCAACGCCCACGACCGCGTCATCCCGAATGTCCGCAACGGCACGACCAGCGCCCCGTTCCCGGCCAACTGCCCGATCCAGGCCGGGGGCACATCCCAGGCCCCGGCCGTCACGATGATCAGGTCATAGCAGCGGCCGGGCTCGATCCGCCGCTCGGCATCCGCGCACACAACGGTCACGTCGCCGTAGCCGGCCGCCGCCAGGCACCCAGCGGCCCGCTCGGTCACCTCGGGGTCGATGTCCACCGTCGTGACCGATCCCAACGGCCCGACCAGCTCCCGCAGCAGCGCCGCGTTATAGCCGCCAGAGCCGACCTCCAGCACCCCGCGGCCCCGCAGACCGTCGGCGGCGTCGGCCGCCTGGCCGAGCATCTCCGCGATCAGCCACGACGCCGACACCGAGCTGACAACCTCGCCGCCGACTCGCTTGGTAATCACGGCCTGGTCAGCACGGTACGCCTCCTCAAGCCCAGCATCTGGGGTAAACAAATGACGTGGCACGGCCCGCAGCGCCGCCTCCACCTCAGGCCGCATTGTCAGCCCTTTGCCCGCATGGTCAGCGACCAGCTGATCGACCATCGCGGCCCGAAGGCCCTCGCCGCTTACTGTGTCGATACTCATGGGCAATTTCTCCGTATCCATCAGGGGCACCCGATCAGGTACCAGCCATTCCCCGCCACTCACATCGGGGCCGGCCAGCCGGTCATCATCGCTGGCCTTCCGGATGGCGGGGCCGAGCATCAGCGTCTCGGCAGGAGCGGCAAACCCGCTGCGGATCGGAGGCTGGCAGGTCGCTGTCCTGCTGCGTGGCCTGGTCGCGGTGCGGCATGGCATCTCCGGGGTCGGCCGGTCATTCCGGGTGGCAGGGTGCTGCGGGTTATGGGGCCGGGTTGATGAGGTATTTGATGAAGCCGACTGAGTCTTCGGGTGTCTGGGCGGTGTGGGTGATGGCCTGGAAGGTGGCTTGGGTGGTGGTGGCGTCGGCGGTGCGGTGGGTGAGGATGGCTTGCCCGGCGGGGCCTTGGCAGCAGGCTACGGCTGGCGCGTCGGTGAAGGTGAGGATGGTGAAGGAGGGGCTGAGCACGGGCGGGGTGTCGTAGGGGGCGGTGATCTGCAGCGTGATGTCGGGGTGGTCGGCGAGGGCGAGCAGGTGCCGAAGCTGGGCGGTGATGACGTCCGCGGTGGCGACGGGTTTGATCAGCGCGTCCTGGCTGATGATCAGGTGGAGCTGGCAGCCGGGCCGCAGCCGCAGTGACCGGGCCTGGCGCAGTGTCCGCAGGTGCGCGCCGAGGCGGTGGCGGGCGGCAGGCGCCGGGGCGTCGTGGCTGGCTTGTGCTGATGTGATGGCTGGGCGGTGGTTACCGGGTTGCGGGCGCGGTACCGGGGGGTGCGGGCTGGTCGGCATGGGCGGTGCCTCCGGGTTCGGGTGCGAGGAAGGTTCCCCAGCGGTGGCGGGTGATGATCAGGCCGCGCGTCCTCAGCACGTCCATGGCGCGGCGCTGGGTCTGGTATGAGACGCCGAACTCGCTGGCGAGCTTGCGCTCGCCGGGCAGCCTGCCGTCATGCCAGCCAGCGCGAATCCCGGTGGCGGTAGCGTTCGCGACCTGGAGATTGAGTACTCGGGGTTGTCGATCGGGTCAATTACGTCATCCCTGCACCAACGTGCAGGGAGAGCTTTCAGAGCTTTCTTTCCGAGATGCCGGGTGCAGGCGGCGGGCTTTCGTTCCCTGCGGGCAGCAGCTGGTGCTCGATCAGGTCCTGCCCGTCGAGTTCGATCACGACCAGCTGACCGTCGAGTTCGGTGACGACCGGGCCGCTGGCGGCGGCTTCCCGCAGCCTCGCGGCGATGGCCGCGCCGAGCATGACGGCGGTCGGCGGCATGTCGTCCGCCTGCATGAGCTCGCCGACGTCGCCGGGGTCCATGGCCGTGAACGCCTCGGCCCAGGCTGCCGCGTACCTGGCCTTGTAGATCTCCACCAGGTGCTGGTCGAAGGCGTGCTCGGTGCACTTGCGCCGGCCCCTGCAGTCCGGGCAGAGCTGTTCAAGCCGGCTGGACCGGAACGCGGTCGCGTCATCCAGCAACTGCAGCATGCCGAGCTGGTCGGACACCTCAGGATCGAGAAGTGGCACGGCCTTTCTCCTCACTTATTCATGGCAGGAGCCTTGGGGGAAGCGGAGCGGTAGATAAGCGGGTCGGTCGTGTGCATGAGCGTAGACCGGAGATTGCGCGGCGGCCACTTCGATTGCGCGCTATTGCGAATCTAGCTGACGTCGGCTAGGTCGATCGCGATTTGCGTGAGTACCGCCCTGGCCGCGCTTCCATAGGCGGCCGTGGACGCGAGGCGGTCGAAAGCCTTGATGTGCAGCCTGATGTCGGACTCGTCGGTGAGGTTCAGGTCCGCGGCGAGCACTTCTGCCTGAACCAGCCGGTCATCGAGAATCCAGAAGCCGTGCATGGGCGGGACGATGAGCTGGGCGTGGTCGGGGATGATGCCCAGGCGGACTCGTTCCATGGTGGTGGCGACGATGAGCCGGTCGAGCTGGCCTCGCATGACTTCGGCCGGGCAGGTACGGGCTCGGAGCGCTCCGCTGGTGATCACGAAGTGGAAGCGCTTGCGCGGATCGTAGAGTACTCGCTGTCGTTCCAGGCGGGCGGCGATGGCTGTGCCGGTGTCATCGGGCAGGTTCTTGAGCGCGGCCATGGCAGAGAAGACGTGTCGTGCGTAGTCGGCTGTCTGCAGCAGCCCGGGTACGATCGCGACCTCGAAGACGCGCAGGTAAGTAGTGGCTTCTTCCTGCGCGGCCCAGGCGCGCTGGAGGCCGGTGTGCCCTTTAGCCAGCATCCGCCTGTGGCTGACGTAATGGGTTTCCAGCGCGGTGACGCGGGCGGTGAGTTCGCCTGCTGCCTCAGGCTTGCCCACCGCCTCAGCCCAGGCGAGCACGTCGGCCTTGCTGGCGGTCTGCTTGCCGAGCTCGATCCGTGACACCTTGGAGCCAGGCCAGCCCAGCTGGCTCGCCAGTTCCTTGCCGTTCAGGCTGGCGTCGCGGCGGAGCTGGCTCAGCCAGTGGCCCAGGGCCTCGCGCTCGCGCTGGAAATCGGTCACCGCTAGAAGTGGTATCGGTCGTAGCGGATGGCGGCTTGCCAGGCGCTGTCTCGGTAGGCCAGGTGCTGCCGGGTGACTGCTTGATCTGTGACAAGGGCTGGGCCGGTGAACTCGCCCGACGGGGCGAAGACCATGAAGGCCACGGTCGCGTTGTCGAAGATCCAGAAGTCATAGGCAGGCAGCCGCAGGCTGCCGGCGACCTGACGCGGCAGGTAGCGGATGTCCTCGCCCGCCTCGGCGTTCCACTGGTTGAGGTGGATCTCCCAGCGCAGGTAGTCGCTGGGAGGCTGGTCGACCACCCTGACGCGTTCGACGCGCTTGCCCCGGGCCTGGGTCTGCTCGCGCATGAGGTCGAGCCAGGGCGTGAACCAGGCGAGGTCAGGTTGCTTCCCCAGAACGAAGTCCTGGTAGGGACGATCTTCCGCCAGCAGGCCGTACGAGGTCCGCACTTCGAGCCGCCACGCGGCGGAAGAGAAGGTGCGGAACATCTCGTCGAGAACTGCCGGATCAGTCATCCGTCCTGGTCTCCCTCGCGTACCGGAGAAGTTTCCTGGGCACCTCGACGAAAGTCTCGCCCGGCAGGACATGCCGCAGGTCAGCGAGTGCCTCCGGATCGGTTACCAGATGCCCCTGGATCACGTAGGTGTCGCGGTCGGTCTCGTAGATCGTAGGGCAGGAGCCGCTGGGCGAGTCGCTGCCGACGAACCGTAATCTCATGGTCGTTCCCTTCACGTAATTGCGCGCTATTGCTTCTGTCTAACGGAAAGAAGGTGAGCAGTCAAGGGGCGGGGCCAGCGAGCACGGCGGCGTGCGAGACGTGCGCCGCGGGGCTCGCGTCCTGCTGAGCAGCGCTGACACTTGGATGCGGTCAGCGCTGATGTCAGCGGAGTTTGTCATCGGCGTCAGCCAGCGCATGGGGCCTGAGCCCCATAGCCGACCCGAAGCTGGGCAATAGTTCCAGCGGCAGTGCTGCATTGATGCAGCATGCGGCTTGCCTTACGGGTAGAGCGCGAGGTTGCCCTGGGTGCCGTAGGAGAGCATGGCTGGCCAGCCGCGGGCCTTCACGGCCTCGAAGACTCGCTGTGCGGTGGCGAGCTGGCAGTCTGCGTTCCTGGCCGAGTCGTGGATGCTGACCCAGTAGGTATACCTGGTCACGGCGAAGTCCGCGTCGTCCTCGAAGGGATGACGGTCGTGGAAGAACACCAGGGTGGTGCCGGTCACCAAGGCCGGGATGAGTTCAGTGCCGTGGCCTGGAGCGAAGGTCGCGCCGAGCGCTGCCTCGATGGCGGCGCGCACGACAGTAGCGTCGCGGTGGGCTTCGACGAAGACCTCGTGGTCATTCATGGTGCGGCTCCAGAGGCTAGCGGGTCCTGATCACTTGGCTGTCAGCCAGAGGATAAGAGTTGTCACGCGCGTGCGCTGGCCGCTGACCTCGTGGCCGGGATTGGTGTGGCCAGTTCGGCAGTGGCTACGCCTGGGGCGAAGGTAGCGAGATAGGTGCTGGCTGGCGGGCTTGGCGGCGGGGAAGCTGGGTCACAGCGGAGAGTTTGGAGCAGTGAGGTGAGCCGGGAGTTGCTGACGGGGTGGCCGTTCTCGCGGAGCCTGGCGGCGAGGACATCTCGGGTGAGGTGGCGGCCGTCTTGCTGCAATGCGTCCCTGGTGGCGCGGGCCGCCGCGAGCAGATCGGCCCCCGCCGGCAGCGTGCGCGCCGGTCCCGGTTCCGCGTCAGCTGCCAGGCCCGTCCTGCGCTCGGCGGCATTGGTAGATGGCCCTGCCTGCGGCCTGGTGACCCGCATGCGGGACGGGACTGACATCGCTGCGGGCGGCGGCCGATCGCGGTCGTGCCGGTCGCGGGCCGTGCCGGTCGGGATGGTTGCGGGGCGGGCGGCGGTGTGCTGGTCGAGCATGCCGGACAGGAGCTTGACCGCGATCAGCAAGGCCAGAGCCGGCCAGCCCGCGATGACCCGGCCGACGGTGCCAGGTCCGGCGATCGCGACGTTCGCGGCCAGGCTCCCGGCGGTGCCGACCGCGAGCGCAGCCCAGGGCAGCCACCCCGGCCGCCGGGCGGCCCGCCGGTCCGCGAGCAGGACCAGCGAGGCCACGACCTCGATGCCGTCAACCGACAGCGGGAAAGCGTGGGCGTGCCAGCCGGCCTGACCATTGTCCTGGGCGAGCAGGCGCATGTGACTGTAGGAGATGGCGGCAGCGATCCCGGCCAGCCCGCAACGGTGACAGCGGTCGCGACCCTGATCAGCCGGTCCGCGTTCACCAGGCCTCCCCGAGGCCCGTGACACGCGGCCGGATCTCCGACCTATCCCGGAAACAGCACGGGTAATACAGGTTCCTCGACACCGTGCCGCGCGGTGCCTTACGCCCGTCGGCCAGCACGGCCAGGTCGCGGACCTCGACGCACACGTACCACTCATCCGGCCCGCACTGCTCTACGATCGACCCAGGAAGCCACATCCATGCCGACCGGTCGCCGTTCTCTTCCTGCTTTGATCTAGGGTAGCGGACCTCTACCGGGCTTTCGTCAGGGAACTTGCCGTCGTTGTCCTCGTCCATCTCGGCTCCTTCTCGGAGCCGCCCGGACAACCTGTGTGGTTATCTCCACCTCGGCGCTCTATGCAGGCAACACCATAAAACCAAACAAACATTCGGATGGTGTCTCACCCAACCCCAGCCGGGCACATTGGTCTGGACCGTACCGCACGGCCGCAGCTACACAACCCGCCCGGACAGCTATCCGAGGTGATCGGCCGATACGCAGCATTTAGAGGCCGACCGCAAGCGGCAAAGCACAATATGACGCGACTGTCCTGGTACGCCCGGGCCGCCTGGTGGGCTGCTCAGCGCTGCTCTGACCCAGATGTGCGATGACGAGCGATACTGATGACCTACCTGGATACCTCAGCAGCGCTCAAGCTCGTGCTGCCCCGCGCTGAGAGTCAAGTTCATCGTAGTGAGCACGTGTCGGTAGCCTCGCTCCCTGTGCCGCTAGCTCTCAATGCCCGATCGTTCCTGCCCGGCTACCACCTTGGCCGGTCAGGTATTAGGCGCAGGGCGGCTCGCGGCGACACCTATCCCTGATCGGTTGAGCCGCGTTGAACTCGGGCGGCCATCGGCTCGCCGCCGCTTGAACGCCAGTCGGCGATCCGCACGAGCGTTTCGAGATAGGCCAGCGTGAAAGGCCCGTACCGGTCGAGCAGCCCGAGGACCGCGGCTGTCCATGCCGTGTTCTCACCGAACTGCCCTAGGTCCACGGTCAGCGCGACGGCCGGCTGGTCAAGCACAGACGGGATTGGCCAGGTCGCCCCGTGCTCGAGGCCGTGGATCACGGCCGGCCCGGCCGACTCGTCGCCGCGGACCGAAAGCCGAAGCCGACCATGGTGCGCGAGCACCAAGAACCGGACCAGGTCGTGATCGGCTGCGCCGTCAATCAGTCCTCGCAGCGGTCCGTCGATCAGCAACAGTGACGCCAGTTCGTGGCGGAACGAAACGTCACCGGCAAACACCAGCGGTGCCTCAAGCCCCGACTTGGCCCAAGGCCGACCGGCCTCGATCCGTTCTCGGTCATCGTCGGCGGCCACCGCGCACAGCGCGTCCTGCCAGATGGGATGAGCCTTGCCGAGGTCATGCAGGTAGGCGGCGCAGACAACCGCACGACCGGCGGCATCGGGCAGTTCCGGCGCGGCTTCGGCCAAAAGCGCGGCCGCTTGGTCGCGGGTTTCCTCGCTGTGCTGGCGCAACGAGACCCAGCGGCCGCCGTGGTTCGGCGCGGGTATTGGGTCAGCCGATGGGCTGTCGCCGACCGCCGCGCGGATCGCTGGATCGAAGCCGAGCACCGGGTCGTAACCGCCATCCGAAGCTGCCACCAGCAGGATCTCGCCGGGGCGCGCGGGCTGCTCTGGGTTCAGCGCCGTCCACCCGCCGTGGTTCATCCGCCAGACCGGAGCTCGCTCCGAAAGTGCGTCGATGAGTGCCAGCGGCGCCCGGCATCGCCACTGGTCGGCTGGCAGACTGGCGTCCTGCGGTGGCTGACCGGGATCAGTCCAGGTCGCCCAGATCAGCTGAGCTTCAAGTTCATCCGGATGATCAAGGAAGTCGCCGACAGGCACGGCCGAGTCGAACAAGTTCGTCATGCTCGGCTCGCCCATGGAGCCCGGCCCCGTAGAACCCGGCCCCGTGGAACCCGGCCCCGTGGAAGCCAGCACGGTGGAAGCTGGCACCGTCGGTGGGGCAGCAGGCTCAGCGATCACGCACGCCGCGTCGATACCGGCCTGCGCGGCTCGAGTCGCCACGACGATCTGTCCGCTCCGACCCGGGTCGTGGGTAACAGCCTCGGCCAGCGCCAGCCGCTCCCGGCCACGGAACTGGCTGTGGATCAGCACGCGCGGCACCAAGCCAGCTTTGCGCGCCTCTGGCACGACCGAGTCCGCCAGCGCTGAATACAGTTCGATGGCGGACGCCACCGAGTTCGCGGCGACCAGAGTACGCGTGCCCGGCTGGTGAATCTCCGCGAGGGCGGCCGCGATCGCTCGATAATCACCGGGTTCGACATCTAGCGTCCTGGCGGAAAGGACAGTCGGTGACTGGAACGTCACCGCGAAGGGTTCACCCGTTCCCCATCTGGCCGCAGCCGACGCCAGCCCAGCTACCATGCTCGCCGACCGCCCGCACTGCGTGATGTCATCGAAAACCCATTGGGCACCATTGGTGACCAGCGCGAAGTCGATCGGGTACATGGCCGGGCCGATCCCGTACCCGTGGTTCAGCGCCTTGCTCACCAGATAGTCCGCGCAGCCAATCACGATCGCCGGGCAATGCGGATCCTGCCGCCACCGCGGACCGCCAGACTCCGGTCCACCGGGAACCGTGTGCAATGCCACCCGGTCACTCAAGCCAACCCTGGTCAGCCACCGAATCGTCCGCATCGCCACCGGTTCGACCAGGCTGCCCTGCGGCAGCACGTACACCAGCCGACGCGCGGTCGCGGCCGCGACGACCTCCGAGCCGTGCAGCCGCCGCCACACCCAGACCAGCACCGTCTCGGCCCCGCGCCCCTGCGGAGCAGGTACCGCGCCGTATTCCGTCAGCCCTTGCTCAGCCAGCCGCAGCAAGAGATCGCCTGGCTGGCGTCCCGTCGCCGCGACGAAGAAGTCAGCAAAGCCGGACTGCCCCGCACCACCGCTACTCACTAGCCGCGAACAAGTCGAGAATCTGCTGCCCGTACTTCTCCAGCTTGGCCTCGCCAACGCCGTTGACACTGCTCAGGCCTGTTAGCGTCGTCGGCCGCTCGGCGGCGATCTGGCGCAGGGTCGAGTCATGGAAGATCACGTAGGCGGGGACACCCTGCTCCTTCGCGGCGGCACCGCGCCAGGCACGGAGCCGCTCGAACACATCGACGGCCTGCGCCGACAGGTCGGCAACAACGGGCGCCGCAACCTTCGCCGGCTTGTCCGACCTGGCCCGTGGCACCCGAGCCGGTTCGCGGCGCAACGGAACATCACGCCTGCCGCCAAGCACCTCATCGCTGAGTGCGGTGAGCGCCAGCGTGCCGTAGTCACCCTGCACGGCCAGCAACCGCTGCGCCAGCAACTGCCGCACCACGCCACGCCACTCGGCTTCAGCCAGCTCACGCCCGATTCCGAACACGGTGAGCGCGGCGTGGTTATTTTCTGCCACTCGGGCATTTTCCTTCCCGAGCAGGATGTCGATGATGTGACCAGCACCGAACTCCTGGTTCCGCTCGCGCTTGAGCCGGTACACCGCGGAGAGCATCTTCTGAGCGGCGATCGTGCCGTCCCAGGTCTGCGCCGGGGTGATGCAGGTATCGCAGTTGCCGCAGCTGACCGGCCCGGTCTCGCCGAAGTACCTGAGCAGCTGCGTGCGCCTGCACTCGACGGTCTCGCACAGCGCCAGCATGGCATCGAGGTGTGCCGACAATCGGCGTCGATGGGCCACGTCGCCTTCCGATGAGTCGATCAGGCGGCGCTGCAGCACCACGTCGGCCAGCCCGTAGCCGAGCCACGCGGTCGCTGGCAGGCCGTCGCGTCCGGCCCGCCCGGTCTCCTGGTAGTAGCCTTCAACCGACTTAGGCAGATCAAGGTGCGCGACGAACCGCACATCGGGCTTGTCGATACCAAGCCCGAACGCGATCGTGGCGACCATCACCAGACCGTCCTCGCGCAGAAACCTCGCCTGGTTAACGGTCCGCGTCCTGGCGTCGAGCCCGGCGTGATACGGCAGCGCGGTGATCCCGCTCCTGCTCAGGAACTCGGCGGTCTTCTCCACCGACGCGCGGGACAGGCAGTACACGATGCCAGCGTCACCCGCGTGCTCGCCGCGCAGCAAGCCGAGGAGCTGGCGATTCGGCTCGGCTTTAGGCTCGATGCGGTACCTGATATTGGGCCGGTCGAAGCTGGCGACGAAGTGACGCGCGGACTCCAGGTCGAGCCGGGAGGCGATTTCGTTCCGGGTCGCGACGGTGGCTGTCGCAGTGAGCGCGATCCTCGGCACCGTTGGCCAGCGCTCGTGCAGCGCGGACAGTTCCAGGTAGTCGGGCCGGAAGTCGTGGCCCCATTGGGACACGCAGTGCGCCTCGTCGATCGCGAACAGCGAGATCTGTGCCCGGTCAAGCAACCGAAGCGCCGCCTGCGCTCGCAGCCGCTCCGGCGCCAGGTACAGCAGGTCGAGGTCGCCGGCCAGGAAATCGGCCTCGGTCTCCCGACGCTGGCGCGAGTCCTGGGTCGAGTTGAGGAATCCGGCCCTGACGCCGAGCGCGCGCAGCGCGTCAACCTGGTCCTGCATGAGCGCGATCAAGGGCGAGATGACGACGCCGGTACCGTTTCGCACGAGGGCCGGTATCTGATAGCACAGCGACTTGCCGCCGCCGGTTGGCATCAGCACAAGCGCGTCGCCGCCGCCGATGACGTGCTCGATGATCTCCTGCTGCGCGCCGCGGAACGAGTCGTACCCGAACACCCGCGCCAGCACCTCAGTCGAACGGGAAATACCGGGGGCTTGGACAGTCACCGGGCCAGTCTAGGAGCGGTTGCCGTCAGCGGTGTGACAGAAAAGACGGCAGTCATCCGTAGTTGGGTTCGACCGAGGCGGAGGCCAGCACGGTGACGGCGCGGAAGCACCGGATTGCCTCCGCCATGGTCGGGAGGGTGAACGCCACGGTGCGCGGTCCGATCGCGGTCACTCCGGGGATCGCCGTGCAGGCGCCGACCGGTTGAGTGGCGTCGAAGTCCACCTCGTAGGTGAACGGGCCGACTGGCGGCTCCGGCCTAGCCGCCGACTCAAGCGAGGCGGCCGCTGCCAGGCTGATCTCCCGCGCGGTCACCGCCGGCGGCAGGCACTGCGCCGTGTACCTGTCGACGCACCGCTTCACCGCGACGAGCTTCGCGCCAGGTGCCCAGCCAGCCGCGTCGGCGCAGGTCAGATCGTCGCCAGTGACCAGCACGACCGGTACACCGAACTCGGCGGCAAGCAGCGCGTTCATCCGGCCCTCGCTGGCCGGACCGCCATTGATCCGCACCCCGAGCACAGTCTGGCCAAGATAGGTGTGCGAAAGCACCCCCTGCTCCCCCGCCCCCGCGTGGTACCCGACGAACGCCACGGCGTCGACTCCCGAGTCGATGCCTTCCATCATTCCGAAAGGCTTGTGGGTGCCGATGATCGCGACCGCGCGCCGGTCGAGGTCGCCGATCAGCAAGTTCCGCTTGTTCGCGTGCGCCTCGTTGACGAGCACCTCGTCGGCGCCGGCGACACAGAACCCGTCGACGGCGGCGTTGACGTCACCAGTCAGCATGACGCGGAAGTACTCCCAGCGCGCTGATCCTGGCCTGACGTCGTCCGGGCAGGTGACCCCGGTCACTCCCTCCATGTCGGCGGAGATCAGAACGCGCATGTTGTGGTACCTCCCTGGTCACAGGTCACCATATGTCCGGGCTCGCTGGCAGACACGGGGACCGCTCAACTCCCTGGTACTCGCTCTTATCCAGGGCCAAGCGCATACTGCCTGGCGAGAGCCTGCTAGGGGGAAGCGGTGCCGACGTCATGATCGACAGGACCATTATCAACAGGGCGCGGCTGGAAGAGCTGACGGCGCGGGAGCGTACGCGGTTCGCCGTCGCTCACCCAGCTTCCATGCGGGCATTCGATTCGGCGGGGCAGCACTTGCTCGGCGGGGTGCCGATGACGTGGATGCGGAGGTGGCCGGGCGGGTTCCCGCTCTACCTGGCGACGGCGCACGGCGCGAGGGTCACCGACATCGACGGTAACATCTTCGCCGATTTCAGCCTCGGCGACAGCGGCGCGATGACCGGGCACTCCCCTGCCCAGGTGCAGGCGGCGGTGGCCGAGCGGTACGGCGAACTGGGCGGCGGGACCGCGATGCTGCCCACAGTCGACGCCGAATGGGCGGCCGCCGAGCTGCACCGCCGGTTCGGCGCGGTGCACTGGAGCTTCACGCTGTCGGCGACCGACGCCAACCGGTGGGCGCTGCGGATCGCCAGGCAACTCACCAGGCGGCCTAAGGTCGCCGTGTTCAGCTACTGCTACCACGGCGGCGTCGACGACTCGATCATCATCGCGTCGCCGCACGGGCCTCGCAGCAGGCCAGGCAACACCGGCGCCCCGGTCGACCCGGTCCTCACGTCCCGGGTGGCCGAGTTCAACGACGTCGACGCGCTCGAGCGCGAGCTGGCCTGCGGCGACGTCGCCGCGCTGCTGATGGAGCCGGCGATGACCAACGTCGGCATCGTGCTGCCTGACCCCGGCTACCTGGCCGCGGTCAGGCAGCTGACACGCGAGCACGGGACGTTGCTGATCAACGACGAGACTCATACGTTCAGCGCTGGCCCCGGCGGCTGCACGATGGCATGGGGGCTCGACCCTGACGTCGTCACGATCGGCAAGGCGATCGGCGGCGGGATCGCAGCCGGGGCGTTCGGCCTCTCCGCCCCGCTGGCCGAGCGGATCATGGCCGACGAGACCGCCGACCTGATCGACACCGGCGGGATCGGCGGCACGCTGGCTGGCAACGCGCTTTCGGTGGCAGCGGTACGCGCGACGCTTGAGCATGTGCTCACCGCTGACGCGTTCGAGGTGATGATCGGCCTCGCCGACCGGTACGCAGCCGGCATTGCCCAGGTCATAGAAAGCCGCGGGATGCCGTGGAACGTCGTCAGGCTCGGCGCCCGCGCCGAGTACCGGTTCTGCCGAAGGCCGCCGCGCACCGGCGGCGAGTCGCACGCCGCCGCCGATCCGGCACTCGATGCTTACCTGCACCTTTATCTGGTTAACCGCGGCGTGCTGCTTACCCAGTTCCGCAACATGGCGCTGATGTGCCCGGCGACCACCGACGCCGACGTCGACGCGCACACCGCGCTATTCGCCCAAGCGGTCGATGACCTGGTAGGTTAGCCGTCTCTAAAGGTCTTCCAAGATCGCTTGTAGCGATCTTGGAAATTTCTTGGTCAACAAAAAGTCAGCAGTCGGCATGAGGAATACCTGCCTTGGCGGCGATCATCAAGAAGTGCGACTGCGCCGACCGCGATTTGCGACATGGCTATCCGCCGCGTCACGCGCGAGCACGTCCAATACCTACTGCTGGAGACCATGCCGAACGACATGGGTCGCGCCATGGTGTTGTCGGCCAGAACGCTCCTGAGCGCCGCGTTCTCCGAGGCGGTCCGGGCCGGGCGCATCCAAGACAACCCGGCGGCAGGCATCCGGCTACCGGCCGCCCAGGAAGCTGCCGAGTTCATCATGCCGAACCGCGAGCAGCTCGACGCCTTGACGGACGGCATGCTGAGGACTGGGCACTGTGCGTGTGGATCATGCGCGTGTGCGGCCTGCGTTTTCGGGGAAGTGCTCGCCGTCAGCGAGAGCAGCGTCCGCGACCACGTCCTCCGGGTCGGATAGGCGATCTCCAACGCATAGATCATCGCGTCGTCATCGCAGCGTCACGAGTCTGGCACTGCGCGATCATCGCCGCCTGGAATACAATCATCGCCGCCAGGAATGTAAATATCTCCCAAATGGCTGATGCGTGTCTGCTCGATCACACGCGGAGATCAAGGAGGACAGTGAATTGAAACGATCGCAGATCGTTGTCGGAATCGGAATCAGCGCGTTAATCAGTGCGACTCTCGTAGCAGGGCCGACGGCACTCGCAACGCCCCGCAGTTCCCCGCCGGGACCCGCGTCGTCAGGCATAGCCGTCGCAGCCGGAACCGTGACCAGTGCCAGCGGGACGGCGATGGGCGGTCAGACTGTGGATTTGTATGCCTGGCCGTCGGACGCGGTACTGCAGGCGTTGAAGCCCGGCCAGCTCGTGCCGACGACGCTGCTGGCCACGGCCACCACGAATAGTGCGGGCCAATATTTGTTGAAAGTCCCGCTCGCGAAGCTCAAAGCGGCAGCAGTGGAGTCCAGCTACGCGAACCTGGAGATCTTCAGCGCTGTCGGAGGTATCTGGTTCTTCCCGTACCAGACTGGCTCGCTGCCTGGTCGGCCGCAAGCGACGGTGACGGTCCCCCGCAGCCCCGACCTCGGGGTGAAATGCGGCGTAGACGACTTGAATCGGCCGCTCGCCTTCACAGGTTTCGCGAAGCAGAAGCAACTAAACCCGGCTAATGCCGTCGTTGGCCAGGGCTACATCGTCCAGCAAAGGACGAAGACCAAAGGCGATGTCGTACAGTTCAAGTACAACAAGAGTTCGACAAAGAGCCAGACCTCGTCGCTCGGCATAAGCATATCGGGTTACGGAATCGATGCCGGATACAGCGGCCAAGGTACCAAACAATCGACCGCCAACGCAGAAGTTGACTATCCGAACCAAACACAGAGCACCTGGTTCCACACGGAGTTCAACGTCGCGCGCTTCCGCGCGGAATGTGCGTTGGCCGGAACGGCGACACCACCATTCACCACCAGAAGCAGCATGGTTATTGCCCGAAAACGTACTCGCCCATGCACGGCTTCACGGACTATGTTCGCAAATGCTACTGGGCGACCATGTCCACCGGCTGGTTCGGCCCGGTAGGAACCCTGCAGAATCGCGTACACGGCCACCTCATACCTGCCCCGAGTACCAGGACAAAATACTGCGGGCCAGAAAGTAAGGGCATCATAGCCAAGACCGCTAACCAGCAAGCTGTCCAGTGGTCAAGCGGCTTCGATATAGGGGCAACAAATAAGATCTACAAGGACGTGAAGGCGAAGATCAGCCTCGGCAGCTCATCCCAGACCGGCTATGACTCCAACGCGCAGATGACATTCACATTCGGCCATTCTGGATACCTCTGCGGCACCAACAGTCATGACCCCTCTAAGGCTGCACAACTCGTCATGCGCGGCAATCTGCCGTAACTCAGCGTCCCGAGTTTCATGCACACCCGTTTGGTGTGAGCAGCGAAACTCGGGGTCTGCTATTGCGGCGAAGGCGGCTTGACATGTGATTCGGCCCGGCCGAAAGCTGTTGGCGGCCGGGCCGCGAGAAACCATCCCATGTCAAGCCGAGCGACCCCGGCCCTATGCGCAGGTGCCCGTATTAGCCGCGATGATGTTGGCCCAGTAGTTCTTGGCCACGTAGGTGCCCGAAGAATCGTGGTAGTAGACCAGCATTCCCTGCGAGGTCGCGCGGCGGCTCCCGACGATGGCTGTTACACCGAGCACCATGTTGAACGACTTACCCGGCGCTAGCCGGAAACCGTGCACGGGCTGGCGATGCTTCCACGCAGCCCGCACGCCGGGCACGGAAATCGTGCCGGGGTACTTCGGTGGCCAGCGCACGTTGCCAACAAGCAAGTCACCCGGTACCGCGTACGAACCAACCAGGTGCTCGTTGCGCGGACGCAGCAGAACGACACGGTCCAGCACCACGATGGTGTGACCGTAGTTAGTGAACTGCTGCAAGCCAAATGCCCACGCGTACCCGCCAGGCGCGCAGATCGAACCTCGCGGGATCGGATCGTGGATCCCGTTGCCGCTGCTAAGCGGACCGTCACTGGCCGGTCCGCCATGGCCATGAGTGCACCCACCCAGCGCGGACACCAGCCCCGCCATAGCGACGACCGCTAACGGCTTCACGCGTATCTTCAGTGTCCGCATGCCCAAAGAGTAGGCCATCGGCCGGGATCTACTCGCCCACCCGAGTTCTACGGCACACAAACTAAGAGGCCGAATTGTCGGATCCGTGCTCTAGCCTTGCCCGCCATGGACGTCACAGAGGTATGGACGGCGGTCGGGGCGATCGGCACCTTCGCTGCGGCCGGAACGGCAGCCTGGGAGGAGCGAAAGACAATCAAGCGGTCGAGTGGGCTGTCTGCTTGAGTACGTCTCGATCAGCTAACTCGGACCGTCGAGCCGTGCCTCCGAAATGGAGGCTCTCGATGCTGGTAGCGTCTGCTGCGGGGCGTGGGGGACGGGGTCACTAGGTTCAGCAAAAGGTCAGCATCAGCACCGGATCCTATCCGTCAAACAGGACATG
Organism: Streptosporangiaceae bacterium; assembly: GCA_035553055.1. Classification (GTDB taxonomy): domain Bacteria; phylum Actinomycetota; class Actinomycetes; order Streptosporangiales; family Streptosporangiaceae; genus Chersky-822. The sequence continues at coordinate 18,514 of DATNEK010000191.1, forward strand.
AGCTGGTGTTCATATGTTTGCTGAATATGTTCGATTCTTGGCCGCTACCACCGTTTTCGCAGGTCAGAGCCTCATGGCGTCTTCGCGACCGCCACCGACGACCTGATTGGTTAGCTGGTGAAAACATGACGACAGGAAAGCTGAGCCACGAGGCCGAGCGCGAGCTCGCCAAGCAACTGTTCAACCGAACCTGGGAGCTGATCGAGACCCAGGGCCGGACCGCCGAGCAGGACCGCAGCATGCTCGTCACCGCGTGTGCGGCGTACCTGCACTGGGACGCGGTCGGCACCGAGGAGAACCGGGCGATCGCTGACTGGCAGATCGCGCATGTGGCCAGCCTGCTCGGGTACGGGGATCTCGCGCTCGGTCACGCGACGTCGGCGCTGCGCCGGGTGGAGGCCGCCGACCTGCCTGCCTGGCTGCACGCGTCGGCGCTGGAAGGCCTGGCGCGGGCGCACGCGGCAGCGGGTAACCAGGCCGAGCGCGACTGCTACCTCAAGCAGGCGATCGAGGCCGTTGCCGCGGTGGCCGACGCTGAGGAGCGCGAGCTGATCTCGTCGCAGATCGCCACGGTGCCGCGCGCCGCACGGGACTAGGTGCCGCTGCCGGTCCTGGGCTGCTGGGCGAGCAGCGCCTTGTCGAAATGAATACGCTCGATCGGCTGACCGGCCTTGGTGAGCACGGCGAGCGTCTGCCTGACCATCTCAGCGGGACCGGCGACGTACGCCTCGCACTCGGCGTTTGGCAGGTACCTTGAGGCGACCCGCCCGACGTTGCCGCGGTAGTCGTGGTCGGCCGAGGCCACCGGGTAAACCCGCAACAACGGGTATCACTCAGTGAGCTGCCATAGATCTTTCAGGTCGTAGAACTCGGCCTCGCTGCGCGCTCCCCAGAACAGCAGGATGTGCCGGCGGCTGCGCTGTCCGGCCTCGGCGAACGCGACCTGCTCGACAATCGCCTTCAGCGGAGCGAGACCGGTGCCGCCGGCCACGCAGATCAGGTCGCGCCTGGCTGCCAACGTCAGCGACATCCGGCCGATCGCCGGGTCGAGCGTGATCCGGTCACCGACTCGGGTGTGGTCGACAAGCGCTGAGCTCACCCAGCCGCCCGGTATCGCCTTGACGTGGAACATGAGCAGGCCGTCGTCGCGCGGGCGGCAGGCGATGGAGTACGGCCGCCAGACGCGCGACCAGCGCTCGGTCTGCACGGTCACGTACTGGCCAGCCTGGTAGGGCAGTGGCTGGTCGGGCTCTACCGTCAGCACCGCGATCCGGTCGGCTCGCTTCTCGTGCGCCACCACCTCGGCGGTCCAGTACGCGGGCTCGCGGGCGCTCGCCTCTTCGGCGGCTGTGATCATGACCATGGCAGCCGCCTCGTAGGCGGTCATCCAGGCCTGCCTGACCATGGGGGTGAACGCCGATCCGGCGAAGGCCCGGAGCGTGGCCATCAACGCGTCACCGACCGCCAGGTACATCGAAGGATGCACTCTGTACTTGCGGTGATCCACGCCGAGCTGCGCCAGGTAGTCCGTCAGCTCATCCGGCCCGGTCACGCCTCGCACGATTCTCGTGAGGGCGACGAAAAAACGGTCGCGCTAAGTGTCCATCGCCACCGGGAACAGATTGCGCAACTCAGGATTTGTGGTGAAAAGCCAGCCGTAGAAATAAGAAGCGGCTTCGTCACCGGCTGCGGCAAGGCGCGCGAACGTCTCGGTGATCGCGGTCAGCGCCAGATCGGCATCCTGCTCGGGCAGTTCCCTCAGGTCCCCTCCCTGCCAGATAACATGGCTTGGCCACCGGGCTCTGTCCTATCACGCCATGCTGCTGCCTGCCCGGAAATGACAGGAGCGTCCCAATGCGTTTTGCCATCGGGCGGCCCGCATGAGCGCGGTCGTCGAGATCTACACCGACGGTGCCTGCAGCGGCAACCCAGGGCCTGGCGGGTGGGGCGCATTGCTCAGCTACGGGTCGCGCACCAGGGAGATCTGCGGCGGCGAGGCGGCGGGAACTACCAACAACCGGATGGAGCTGATGGCGGCGATCGCCGCGCTCGAGACGCTGACCCGCCCTTGCGTCGTCCGGCTGCACACCGACAGCGTCTACCTGCGCAGCGGTATCACCTCTTGGCTGCCGAAGTGGAAGCTCAACGGCTGGCGGACCTCGGACAAGAAGCCGGTGAAGAACGCGGACCTGTGGCAGCGGCTCGACGCCGCGACCCAGCGGCACCAAGTCGAGTGGCTTTGGGTGAAAGGGCACGCGGGCGAGCCAGGCAACGAGCGCGCCGATGCCCTGGCTAACCAGGGCATGCGCGAGGCTGTGGCGACCCGCGGTTAGCTAGCTTCCCCTGCGGCACAGCAAATGACCAGGTCAGCGCCATGATGTGACTGCTGTGTCAGCTCTGGCGAGAGTCCGAATTTCTCTAGCCCACATCTGCGGGCAGAATGATCCTATGCATCCCTTGCATTTCCGTGCGATAGGGCTGGTATCCGCTGCAGCGCTGCTGACCATAGGCCCGGCGCTCGCTGGATGCAGCAGCAACTCAAGTTCGTCGAGCACGCCGATTACCTCGTCAACGAGCGCGAGCGCACCGGCATCCTCTGCTCCGGCCACAAGCCCATCCGAGCCCGCCTCCGGCACCGCCGCGACGCAGGCGATCGAAGCGAACTGGGCGAAGTTCTTCAACGCCAAGACCCCGATACCGCAGCGCATCGCCCTGCTGCAGAACGGGCAGGAGTTCGCGCCGGTGATCAGGGCACAGGCTGGATCGACGCTGGCAAGGCTCGCGACGGCAAAAGTCAGCCACGTCACGCTGACCGGCACGAACCAGGCCGCGGTCACGTACAGCATCCTCGTCGGCGGCAAGACCGGCCTGGGCGGCCAGTCGGGGGTCGCGGTCTACCAGGACGGCGTTTGGAAGGTCGGCGACACCAGCTTCTGCGGTCTGCTGAAGCTCGAGAACGGCAACAGCTCAAAGGGGCTGTTCGCTGCTTGCAAGGACTTGTAGGTGACCGGGACCACGGTCACCGCCGCCGGGGCGCCGACGGCGGTGCAGCGGCGCTCGATCGCGCTCGCGACGCTGTGCACCGTGCTGTTCCTGACATTCCTCGACACCACGATCGTCAGCGTGGCGCTGGCCAGCATCCAGACCACGCTGACGGCGGGCGTCTCCGCGCTGCAGTGGGTAGTTGGTGCTTATGCGCTGACGTTCGCCAGCGCGATGCTGATATTCGGCATGATCGGCGATCAGTTCGGGCGCAAGAAGGTCATGCTGGTCGGGGTCGGCGTCTACTGCTTCGGCGCGCTGCTTTGCGCGCTGGCGATGAACATCTCGAAGGGTTCGGCGCTGCCGCTGCTGCTGGCGGGCCGGGCGGTGATGGGGCTCGGCGCGGCAGCCAGCGAGCCTGGCACGCTCTCCATGCTGCGCCATATTTACACCGACTACCAGGAGAGGAACCGCGCGCTTGGGGTGTGGGCGGCGGTGTCGGGGTTGTCGCTCGCGCTCGGCCCTGTCATCGGCGGCGCCCTCGTCGGCGTCTGGGACTGGCGTGCGATCTTCTGGTTTGACGTCACGTTCGGGCTAGCCGCGTTCGCCGCCGGGGTCGTGTTCCTGCCGGAGAACGCCGATCGTGATCCGAGGCGCATCGACATCGCAGGCGGCGTGTTCGGCGCCGCCGCTCTCGCGGCGCTGATCTTCGCGGTTATCGACGCGGAAACCTCGGGCTTTTCCTCGCCTGGCGTGATCGCGCTGCTATGCCTGAGCGCGTTGTCGGCGGTCGCCTTCCTCTGGCGCGAGAGCCGAGCCGCTCACCCGCTGCTCGATCTCAGGTTCCTCAAGGTCGCCAGGTTCTCAACCCCGAACGTCGTGGCCTTCTGCACGTACTTCGCGACCTTCGCGATCTTCTTCTTCACCGCTCTCTACCTGGTCGAAGTGGCCGGCTTCAATGGCTACCAGATCGCCGAGGTCTTCCTGCCGATGACGGCGCTGATGATCGGGGCATCGGTACTCGCCGGACGCTGGGCGGCCGTCATCGGCATCCGGTGGCTGCTGGTGGGCGGCTGCGCACTGTTCACCGTGGGCCTGGTGCTGACCAACGCCGTGATCAGCCCGAGCCCGCCGTTCTTGCCGCTGGCCGCTTCGCTCACGCTAGCCGGGATCGGCATCGGTACCTGCGTGGTGCCGATCACCTCATCGGTGCTAACCGCTGTGCCGCCAGAACGGTCGGGCATGGCCGCTTCGGCGACGAACACCAGCCGTGAGGTCGGCGCGGTGATCGGCGTGGCCGTGCTCGGCTCGCTGGTCTATGGCCGACTGCAGAGCGACCTGACCGCCCGGCTCAATCAGCTTGGCATACCGAAAGCGTTCCAGCAGGTCGTGATCCAGGGCGTGGAGACCGGCGCCGCGCCATCCAACGGCAACTCCTCGTCGCAGGCACCACCCGGCGAGGGCAAGCTGGTACAGGAGGTCATCCACGCCGCCTACTCGGCCTTCCAGTCCGGGCTGCACGTCGCGCTCTACCTGTCGGCCGGGCTGATGTTCGGGGTGGCGCTCCTCGCGCTCATCACGCTTCACGGCCGACCAGGCGAGGAAGCAGAGGATCAGACCACCCCGGCCATAGCATCGCACTGACGGCCCGCGGACTTGCGTGTCGATTATGGGTCGGCCGCGGCGGGCTGGCACCCGCTACTATGCTCTGCGCAATGATCCGTCGCTACGTACTCGGTCGCTACGTGCTCGGCACCGTGGCCATCGCTCTCGCGGTCGCCGCCTGCAGCTCAGGTACGCCAGACGCCGGGCAGCCGACTGCCCCGACTACGGCGGCGAAACACTCGCGAGCGTCATCGCCGAGTGCGACGCCGTCGGTCAAGCCGCCGAACCGCAGGTCACGGGAGCTGCCGGTGGCGCCTGGGCAAGCGTCGCTACCGCAGACCATGGCGCATCCGAAGACACGTGGGCGGGCGTTCCACGCGATGGTGACCGACTTGTGGCTGGCCGTCAAGACGGGCAAGCCATCGCTCGGCCGGATGGCTTTCTTCCCTGTCGGCGCCTATAAGCAGGTCAAGGCCATCGTCGATCCGGCGGCCGACTGGCAGAGCAGGCTGTGGGACGATTTCGTGCTCGATGTGCACGCCGCCCACCGGCTGCTCGGGCCTGACGCGAGGGCGGCCAGGCTGGTCACCGTGCTCGTGGCGGGAGCGCAGGCCGCCTGGATTGACCCAGGAGTATGCGCCAACAGGATCGGTTACTGGCATGTCGCGCAGGCGCGCGTGGTGTACCGGCTGCACGGCCAGGAGCGCTCGTTCGGCGTCGCCTCGCTGATCTCCTGGCGCGGCGTCTGGTACGTGGTTCACTTCGGCGGCGTCGTGCGGCCTGCCGTCGGCATGGTCGACTCGCCGCAGGCCGGCCCCGGCGCGACCGGCCCGCAAGCAGGCTGCTAGCGCCGAGCCGCTAGAGAACCTGCGGCAGGACTTGCTCGGCGATCAGTTCCAGGTGCTTGATGTCGCTCAGGTCAAGCACCTGCAGGTACACGCGCTGGGAGCCGATGTCGGCGAACTGCCCGAGCTTGTCGACGATCTCAGCTGGGCTGCCGGCCAGGCCGTTCTCCCGCAACTCGTCGACCTGCCGCCCGATCGCGGCGGCCCTGGCATCGAGCTCGGCTCGATCGCGGCCGCAGCACACGACCTGGGTGATCGAATAGACCAAGGAGTCGGCGGGCCGGCCTGCCGCGCTCGCCGCCGTGCGCACTCTTTCGAAAGCTGCCTGAGTTCCTGCCAGCCGGTCGAACGCCGCGTTGTACTCATCGGCGTAGGCCGCCGCGATGCGAGGTGTCCGCTTCTGGCCGCCACCGCCGATGATCACCGGCGGCCTCGGCTGCTGGGCGGGCTTGGGCAGCGCAGGGGAATCGGTGACGGTGTAGTGCTTTCCGGTGAACGAGAAGCGTTCTCCCACGCTGGTGGTCCACAGCCCGGTGATGATGGCGAGCTGCTCCTCGAGCATCGCGAACCGGTCACCAAGCGGCGGGAACGGTATCCCGTACGCGTCGTGCTCGGCGTCGAACCAGCCGGCGCCAAGGCCAAGCTCGACTCGGCCGCCGCTCATCTGGTCGGCCTGCGCCACGGCGACCGCGAGCGGCCCAGGGTGGCGGAAGGTCACCGGCGACACCAGCGTGCCGAGCCTGATCCGGCTCGTCTGCACACCGAGCGCGGCGAGCGTCACCCAGGCGTCGGTCGGGCCTGGCAATCCCGTACCGTCGCCCATTTTCAGGTAGTGGTCGGACCGGAAGAATCCATCAAAGCCGAGAACTTCCGCGGCCTTGGCGACGTTCAGCAACGTCTGATAGTCGGCGCCCTGTTGTGGCTCGGTGAAGATCCGCAGTTGCATATCGGCATCTTGCCGCACTCCGATACGGCGGCTTCAGGCGGGCTGCGGCTCGGCTATGGCCACGCACTCGACGTGGTGGGTCATCGGAAAGGCATCGAACGCGCGCAGCTCGGCTAGCTGCCAGCCATATCGCGCGAGCACGGCGAGGTCGCGGGCGAGCGTGGCCGGATCGCAGGACACGTAGGCGATCTTGCGCATACTCGGGCCGGCGCACAGCGCGGCGATGAGCTCGCGGTCGACACCGGCACGTGGCGGGTCAAGCACCGCGATGCTGGCCCCTGACAAGCCGATCCTGCCGATGACCTCGGCGGCATCACCACGATGCACCCGCGCCCACGTCGCGTCGCGCAGGTTATGCCTGGCGTCGCCCACCGCCTCGGCGTCCCGCTCGACCGCGATCACCGCCCCGGCGCTGCCTACCGCGGTCGCCAGCACGCCGGCGAACAGGCCAGCGCCGCAGAACAGATCGAGCGCGGTCTCGCCCGGCCGCGGCGAGAGCCCGGCGAGCACCGCCTCGGCCAGCGTGTCGGCGGCTTGGGGATGCACCTGCCAGAAGCCGGCCGCTGACACCCGCCAGTCTCGGCCGGCCGCCCGGTAAGTCAGGTGCTTGCGATCGGAGCCGCGGACGCGGCCGCCGGCAGTCGTGATCGCGCGCTGTCCGGTCTGCGGCGCGACAGCGACTTCGACGGCCCTGGCACCTGGCCAGGACTGCCTCGTCACCTCAGCTTCGGTCACCAGCGGATGCGCGATGAGGCAGTCGCCGATCGCGATGACTGCCTGTGATCTGTGCTTGTGCAGGCCAGCTCGCCCGTCCCCGCCGACCGCGAACCTGACTCGGGTGCGCCAGCCGAGGCCGTCTTGTTCACCTGGCATCGGCGCCACGGTCACCTCGCGCTCGATTCCGGCGATCCGCCGCAGCTGCTGGCTGACGACCCGCGCTTTGAACGCACGCTGGGCGGCCAGGCTGGCATGCTGCCAGTCGCAGCCGCCGCAACCGTCCGGCCTGGCATACGGGCAAGGCGGCCTAACCCGCTCGGCCGCGGGAAGCAGGATCTCGACGGCGTCGGCCCGGGCGAGCCTGGAGGTGACCTGGGTGATCACAGCCCTGACGCGCTCGCCGGGCAGCGCGTGCCTGACGAGCACGACAAATCCGCCGGCCGCGGCGACAGCCGTGTTTCCGCCGGTCTGCGTTGCTACCCGCGCCACGCACCAGCCGCCGTGTATCGCCTCGCCGACCAGCAGGTCGATCGCGTCGCCCACCGCCACAGGCGCGGTCATCTGATCGGTCACCTCACCATGGTGCCGCCCTTGGCCGGGTGCCGCGTACCATCATCTCCGTAGATACCGGAAGGGCGATCATGCACATCGTGATCATGGGGTGCGGACGGGTGGGATCGACCCTCGCGCACATACTTGAAGACCTTGGCCACAGTGTGGCCGTCATCGACCAGGATGTGGAAGCCTTCCGCAGGCTACGGCCGGGATTCAAGGGATCCAAGGTCACCGGCGTCGGGTTCGATCGCGATGTGCTGACCGAAGCCGGGATCGAGAAAGCCGACGCGTTCGCCGCGGTCAGCAGCGGAGACAACTCCAACGTCATCGCGGCCCGGGTGGCCAGGGAGTCGTTCGGCGTCAATCGGGTAGCGGCCCGGATTTATGACCCGCGGCGGGCCGAGGTCTACCAGCGGCTTGGCATACCGACGGTCGCCACCGTCAGGTGGACGGCCGATCAGATGCTGCGCAGGCTGCTTCCCGAGGGAGTCGCGACGTTGTGGCGCGACCCGACCGGCTCTGTCGTGCTTGCCG
>DATNEK010000192.1:0-11186 GCA_035553055.1 Streptosporangiaceae bacterium
CGCGGGCCGATGACGGCGAGAACGACACGGAGCTTGCCGAGTACAACGCGTATCTGGCCGTGCTGAACAAAGAAGTCAAGGGCCACGGCAAGTGGCACGGGCTGCGCTAGCCAGGGCAGGGCTAGCCGGGGCAGGGCTAGCCGGGGCAGGGCTAGCCGGGCAGGGCTAGCCGGGCAGGGCGCTAGGCGGAGCGGCCGGACAGCGGGCAGGTTGAGAGGTGGAAGAGTTGGAAGCCGACAAGCTACGCGCTGTGGTGGTGCGCGCATACCGCGCGATGGCCTACGTGACCGGCACCATGCTGATCATCTTGTGCTTCGTGGGCATACCGCTGCAGGTGTTCGCCGGCGATGACGCGGTCGCCAAGATCGTGGGCACCGCGCACGGCTTCCTGTACATCGTCTACCTGGTGGTCGCGTTCACGATGACCAGGCTGGTGCGGATCAGGACGGCCAGTGTCACGACGGTGGTCGTGCTGGCGGCGGGGACGATCCCGGTGCTGACCTTCGTCGTCGAGCGGTGGGTGACGCGCCGCTTCATCGACCCCGTGCTCTCCGCTGACCAGGCAGGAACAGCTACCACGGCGGCCGCCGGGGAGTTCTTGGGCCAGCACAGCCAGTGACCGGCCAGTACTTCGCCGCCGAGCCCGCCGCGGCGCACCGGCAAGGCGCCGTCCATGTCATTCTGCCTGACCTGCACCTTGAATTGGTCACCGATTCCGGAGTCTTCTCCCCGCGCAAGCTCGACGCCGGCACCAGGGTGCTGCTTGACCTGGCACCTCCCCCGCCTTCCCGCGGCGATCTGCTCGACCTCGGCAGCGGCTACGGGCCGCTGGCCCTGACCATGGCCGCCAGGTCGCCGTCAGCGCGAGTGTGGGCGGTCGACATCAACTCAAGGGCACTGGCGCTGACCGCCGAGAACGCCGAGCGGGCTGGACTTGCGAACGTCAGGTGCGCCCGGCCGGACGACGAGGCGCTGCCGGCGGCGTTCGACCTGATCTGGAGCAATCCGCCGATCAGGATCGGCAAGGAACCTCTGCACTCGCTGCTGTCGGGCTGGCTAGACCGGCTCGCCCCTGGCGCAGCCGCCTACTTGGTTGTGCAAAGAAACCTCGGGGCTGATTCCCTGCATCAATGGCTGATCAGGTCGGGGTGGGCCGCCGAGCGTATCGCCGCCAGGTCGGGCTACCGGGTGCTCAAGGTGACCCGTGGGTAGGCACCGCCCTAAGGGAGGCCGGGCGTGAGGCAACTCGGGCCTACTGAGGTCAAGCGCCTGAACAGGTCGTGGCGCCGCGCCACGGACGCCAGGCTCGGTCTGCTGCTCGAGTCGGTAAGCCAGCCGTTCAACCTCGGGTCGATCATCAGGACAGCGGCCGCTTTCGGGGTCGAGCGCATCTGGCTGTGCGGTGAGGCGGCCGACCCGATGCATCCCTCCGCGCGCAAGACCGCGCTCGGGACCGGACGCTACCTGTCATGCGAGCAGGTCGCCAGCCCGGCGGCAGCGGCCGCGCAGATCAGGCAGGCGGGCCTGCGGCTGATCGTGATCGAACAGGCGCAGGCCGCTGTGCCGCTGCACCGCGCTGCCGTGTACGGTGACGTGTGCCTGGCGCTAGGCCACGAAGACCGCGGCTGCTCGCCCGCCCTGCTCGCCGCGGCTGATCAGGTGGCCTACATCCCGCAGGTCGGCAGGGTCGGATCGCTGAACGTGGCTGCGGCGGCCGCGATCGCGCTGGCCGAGGCCCGCCGCAGGGAGTGGTCGCAAGTGCAGGGGCACGACGGCGACAGCGGAGACGGAGAAAGCGTGGATGGAGACAGCGCGGATGGAGACTGTGCCGACCAGATTTCTTGATCATCGCAAGCCCATCGCGTTCGCGCACAGGGGCGGCGCCTCGCACTTTCCCGAGAACTCATGGCGAGCGTTCGAGCACGCCGTGAAGCTCGGCTACGCCTACCTCGAGACCGACACCCACGCCACGTCGGACGGCGTGCTCGTAGCGTTTCACGACAAGACACTCGATCGCGTGACAGACCGGTCCGGTGCCATCGCCAGCATGCCTGCCAAGCAGGTCGCCGATGCCAGGATCGCCGGGACCGAGCCGATACCGCTGGTCGAGGACCTGCTCGGAGCCTGGCCCGACATGCGGTTCAACCTCGACGTCAAAGACGGTCCGGCGGCGCGCCCGCTCGCTGAGGTGATACGCAGGACCGCGGCGTGGGACCGGGTCTGCATCACCTCGTTTTCCGCCACCCGGCTGCGGGCCACCAGGCGGCTGCTTGACCGCCCGGTCTGCATGGCCGCGTCCCCGGTCGGCGCGGCGGCGCTGCGGTCAGGACTGCCACGCCGCCTGCTCGCCCCGGCGTTCGCCCGCAGGTCAGTCAGATGCGCTCAGATCCCGATCGGCCTGGCTACCGGCCCGCTGATCGCCCGTGCGCATGATGCCGGGCTGGTGGTGCATGTCTGGACGGTCAACGAGGCTGCCCAGATGTCCTCGCTGCTCGACCTCGGCGTCGACGGCATCATGACCGACCAGACCGAGTTGCTGCGCCAAGTCATGATCGACCGCGGCCAGTGGCATCCGCGCGCGGGCGAGTCCGTTTAGCCCGGCACGTCCCGGTGTCAGCTAGCTAGCCACGGGGCGATTGGAAGAGGCGTCAGGCGGGAATCTTGTTCAGGTACTTGCCGTTGACATAGATGAACGTCAAGCGCCCGGAGGCAGAAAATCTATGGCCGAACGCGCACTGCGCGGCACCAGGCTCGGTGCCACGAGTTATGAGAACGACCGCAACACCGACCTGGCACCGCGCCAGGAGGTCGCGTTCGACTGCCCGAAGGGTCACAGATTCAGCGTGCCTTTTGCCGCCGAGGCAGAGGTGCCAGCGAAGTGGGAATGCCGGATCTGCGGCGCGACCGCGGTGACAGCGACCGGCGACGAGCAATCAGCCGCCAAGGCCAAGCCACCGCGCAGCCACTGGGACATGCTGATGGAGCGCCGGACCATCGCTGACCTGGAGGAAGTGCTTGCCGAACGGCTTGCCATCATCAGAGGCCAGCGCGGCGGAGAGGCAAGCCAGGCGCAGTCCGCGAACAGGCAGCGGCGCAGCGCCTAACGCCGCGCTCGCCCGCCGCGTCTTCCTGCCACGCCCCACTGAGCGACCCGCCAGAGCGCCTCGAAGACGATCGCCCGGCTCATCTTGCTCGCACCGCGGGCACGCTCGGTAAACGTGATCGGTACTTCGGTGACCTTGCCGCCGCGCTCGATCGTGCGCAAGGTGAGGTCGATCTGGAAGCAGTAGCCTTGCGAGCTGACCTCCTCGAGGCCGATCTCGCGCAGGGTCTGCGCCCGGTACGCGCGGTAGCCGCCGGTCGCGTCGCGCACGGCGATTCCGAGCACTAGCCGCACGTAGACGTTGGCACCACGAGAAAGCGCCTCCCTGGACTTCGGCCAGTTCACCACCGTGCCGCCCGGCACATAGCGTGAACCGATCACCAGGTCGGCGGACTCCAATGCGCTCAGCATCGTGGGCAGATCACGAGGATCGTGCGAGCCGTCCGCGTCCATCTCGACCATCACGTCGTAGCCAGCATCAAGCGCCCACTTGAAGCCGGCGATGTAGGCGGTGCCAAGGCCGGACTTGCCTGGCCTGTGAATGACGTGCACGCGCGTGTCCGACGCGGTGAGCTTGTCGGCGATCTCCCCAGTACCGTCGGGACTGTTGTCGTCGACGATAAGAACGTCGACGGCGGGCGCGGCGGCCCTGACCCTGGTCACGATCGACTCAATATTGTCGCGCTCGTTGTACGTCGGGATGATGACGGCTACCGGGCCAAGCGAGACGGTAGGCCGCTCAGTTGAAGTCAAGTCTGCCCTGCCTTGATAGGAGTTTTCCGCGGTCAAAGTACAACGATGGCGCCATGTCTCCGGTTCCCGGCGATCCGGCAATCGCCCCCCGCAATCGTGACCGCGGCCAGATTAGCCGATGGGCCCGCCCCGCGCGGACCAGGACCGCAGATCGCAGTGACCTGGCATGAGGCGACCGCATCCAGGCGATTGTTGATAATAGCTGGCGATTTGTCGGGCGCCATCGTCGCCCTCAGCGAGGAAGGGGCTCGGCTATCCTTCGGACCGCAAGGCTTCCGGCCGGATGCCGATTCGCCGTGCGTTGTCTACTGGATGTCCCGAGCCCCTCCCAGGTCCAGATCTCGCCATCCGCCTCCGCGATCCACGCAAAGAAGCGTGACTCGCAAGAACATACCGCGCCTGCTGGCCGTGTCAACCTCCGGCCGGCACCAGGATAGCGGCTCAGGCCCTTGCTGCGGCTCAGGCCCTTGCTATGGCATGTGCGGCATGCGGCCTATGGGGTGCGGTAGCCCTGTTGGGCCTTGTTTCGTGGCGATACGATTTAGGCGCAACTCAACCGTGAGGCGAGTCGTGCTCGACATGCGGCCTTTGCCGATGCGCATTCATCTCCAGCTGGAGGTCGAACTATGACAGAGAGTCTAGAATCCGAGGTTTCCGAGGCCCAGATCGCGGTTCACTGGCGCGAGGAAGAGTATTATCCGCCGCCGGCAGACTTCGCGGCCCAGGCCAACGGCGGTGACCCGGCAATCTTCGAGCGGTTCGCCGCGGACAAGTTTCCTGACTGCTTCGAAGAGTACGCGGACCTGCTGACCTGGGATGAGCGCTGGCACACGACCCTCGACACATCGAAGCCGCCCTTCTGGAAGTGGTTCGTCGGAGGCAAGCTCAACGCCTCGTACAACTGCGTCGACCGGCACGCGCAGTCAAGTCCCGACAAGACCGCCATTCTCTGGGTACCAGAGCTTGAATCCGACGAGCATGAGCACCTCAGCTACGGCGAACTGCTGCGCCGGGTCAATGAGTTCGCCGCGGTGCTGCGCGACTTCGCTGGCCTGAAAGCGGGCGACCGGGTGACGCTGCACATGCCGATGGTGCCTGACCTGCCGGTCACCATGCTGGCCTGCGCGCGCCTCGGCGTGATCCACTCACAGGTGTTCGGCGGCTTTTCCGGCAACGCCTGCGGTACCAGGATCGCCGACTCGAACAGTCGCGTCCTGATCACGATGGACGGCTACTACCGGGCGGGCGACCTGATCGACCACAAGGTCAAGGCTGACGAGGCTCTCGAAGAGGCGGCCAGGCAAGGCCAGGAAGTCGACAAGGTGCTGGTCTGGCGGCGCCATGAAGGGCAGTACGCGTCGCAGAGGCCGATGGCACCTGACCGGGACTTCTTCGTCGACGAACTGCTGGCCGAGCACAGGGGCGCCACCGTCGAGCCGGTCTCCATGGCGGCGGAGGCGCCGCTGTTCCTGATGTACACAAGCGGAACGACCGGCCGGCCCAAGGGCGCTCAGCACTCGACCGGCGGCTATATGTCCTACGTGACCGGTACGTCGAAGTACTACCAGGACATTCACCCCGACGACGTCTACTGGTGCATGGCCGACATCGGCTGGATCACCGGGCACTCCTACATCGTCTACGGCCCGCTGGCGCTTGGAACGACGACGGTGATCTATGAGGGCGTGCCCAACTACCCGGATGCCGGGCGTCCCTGGCGGATTGCCGAGCAGCTTGGCGTCAACATCTTCCACACTTCCCCGACCTCGATCAGGATGCTCAGGAAGGTGGGTCCTGACGAGCCGGCGAAGTACAACTACCACTTCAAGACCATGACGACCGTGGGCGAGCCGATCGAGCCCGAGGTTTGGCGCTGGTACTACACCGAGGTTGGCAAGGGCAAGGCGGCCATCACCGATACCTGGTGGCAGACCGAGACCGGCGGTTTCCTCGGCAGCACGCTGCCCGCCTTGCAGCCGATGAAGCCAGGCAGCTGCGGACCGGGCGCGCTCGGCATCCAGCCCGTCATCTACGACGAGGACGGCACCGAGGTGCCAGCGGGCAGCGGCCGGGCCGGCAATGTCTGCATCAGGAACCCGTGGCCAGGGATCATGGAGACGATCTGGGGGCAGGACGACCGTTTCATCGACGTCTACTACCGCAAGTACAACAAGGACCCGGAGAGCAAGGACTGGCGCGACTGGCCGTACTTCGCCGGGGATGGCGCGCTCCAGGCCGCTGACGGCTACATCCGGATACTCGGCCGGGTCGACGACGTGATCAACGTGGCCGGCCACCGGCTCGGGACCAAGGAACTCGAGTCGGCGGCGCTGACCGTGCCGGAGATCGCCGAGGCTGCCGCCGTGCCTGTGATGGACGACATCAGGGGCCGGATCGTCGAAATGTACGTCTCCCTCAAGCCAGGCATCGCCTCCGACGGCATGGACACCAAGGTCAGCAAGGCGATCGAGGTCGAAATCGGGAAGATCGCCAGGCCGAAGAACGTGTGGATCGTGGCCGACATGCCCAAGACCAGGTCAGGCAAGATCATGCGCCGGGTTATCGCGTCGGTGTCCAATTTCACTGATATCGGCGACGTGACCACGCTCGCCAACCCGGAAGTGGTCGAGACGATCCGCCGTCATGTGCAGAGCGCCAAGGTCGCCAAGGGCGAGCTGCCGCGCGAGCTTACCGATGCCGAGCGCGAGGAGATCGCCAAATACGGCCAGGCCGAGTAACCGGCAAGCGCGAACGGCGCGACATTAGCGCAGTCCGGCCGGCGGCATATCGAGCCGCCGGCCGGGCTCCGTTGCGGGGGTCATTCAGGCGCGGGCGAGTATCGGGGGGGTACGGACGGGTTCGGGGGCCAGGGCGCGTGGCCGGGACGCGGCATCGCTGCGGAGCTTCATCCGCAGCATCCGCCGTCCCCGGTGAATTCTTGACATCACGGTGCCGATGGGGGTGCCCATGATGTCGGCTATCTCGCAATACCGGTACCCAAGGACGTCGGCCAGGTAGATGGCCTCCTTGAACGAGACGGGGAGGCTGCCGAGCGCCTTCATCACGCCGGAGTCGGCGAGGTTGTCGAGCGCCTCAAGCTCGGCCGGCCTCGACCAGCGCGTCACCCGGTCATGACCCTCTGGCGTGAGGCGCATGTCGGCGGTGAGTACCTGCGTCGGCTCCCGGTCGCGCTTGCGGCACGCGCTGTAGAAGGTGGTGACCAGGATGCGGTGCAGCCAGGCCTTGAGATTGGTGCCCTGGCTGTACTGGTTGTAGGCGAGGTAGGCCTTGGCGAACGTCTCCTGGATGAGGTCCTCGGCGTCGCAATGGTTGCGGGTGAGCCGGAAGGCGGCCGGATAGAGCCGGCGCATGTACGGTATCGCCTCCTCTTCGAATCTCGACCGGCTGTCGTCGCCTCGGTTGTTGTCGCCTCGGCTGTCGTGCCTAGTCGCATGCTCGGTCGCATGCGTGGTGCCAAGGGAGTTCATCAGTCCTCCTTGCCGACCCCGGCAACGAGTCGCACTGGCAAGAACCCGCCTTGCCAGCTCTGTGGTTGCGACTGCGCCGGACGCGGGGGCGGTGGCGCTGTCGTGCTTGTGTATGCAAGCGATTTCTTCGTACTACTGTGCGCTCACCGCACGCGCTTTCGCATCGGGCCAAGCCTGACTTAGGGCTGGTAGAACCTGAGTTAACTGCGGCCGCGCCTGCGGATGTTCGGCCGAGCGGGCAGCATGAGCGACCAGTTCGCGCCGACCCGCCTGACCGGTTTTGTTCACCAGGCTCGCCACGTGCGTCTCGACGGTCTTCGGCGAGATGAACAGGCGCGCGGCGATCTCGGTGTTCGACAGGCCGCGGGCGACGAGCAGGTACACGTCCATTTCCCGGCTTGTGATCCCCAGCCTGCGCATCTGCGGCGGAACCTGAGCCTGACCGCGGCCTGCTCGCGGCACGCGCTCTCCTGCCCTTCGCAGGATGCCGCGGCACGCCGAGGCCAGTCTGGCGTAGCCGGTCGCGTCAAACTCGACCGCGGCTTCACGCAGCCAGGTCACCGGCTCCCCCCATCCGTCTTCGAGCGCCGGCGTTGCCACCAGCCGCCTGATCAGGTGAGTCCACCAGGGTGCGAACGGTGCGAGCCGAGCCGTGCCCTCGCCGGCGAGTGCGGTCGCTCGTTCATGGTGACCGTCACGGCCCTCGAGCACGGCCTCGGCATATGCGAGCAGTCCCCGGATCCAGCCGATGCCACTGCCAGCGTCCCGCGCCTGCTGGATTGCCCTGCGCCCGTCAAGCCCGTAGACGGCCTGGAGTACCGCGTAGTAGCCCCAGGCCCGGCGCGGCGCGGTCAGCGCCGTCTGGCCAGCGTAAGCCCGGCCGGCGATGCATTCCTGAAGCGCGCGGTCAATGTCGTCCCAGAACAGCGAGGCCGTCACCCGTGCCTGGCCCCAGGTGATAAACAGGACCTCAGGATCGCCTGGCGCGATTTTCTCGGCGCGTTCTGCCGCCGCCTCGGTGCCGTCACGGTCTGACCTGACACCGCAGATCAGTGCTTGGACGCTCAGCGACAGCGCCTCTTGCTTGCGGGCGTCGATCCGGCGGGCCGATTGCTCGCAGGCCAGCGCCGACGTCATAGCCAGGTCGAGATCGCGCTTGAGGCTATACACGTTGGCAAGCTGCAGCTCAGCGAGGGTGGCCGTGGAGATCGCGCCAGCCCGGTGCGCCAGCTTTGTCGCCTCGATCAGCTTGGCAGTCCCGCCATCGGCCAGCATGTCGACGACGCCGAGCTCTTGCAGCGCCGTGATGCGCCTGATGGCGAGGTCCGCTCCGCCAGCAAGCCTGTACGCCCGCGTGAACGCCGTGCGCGCGGCTTCGAGGTCGCGCATCCGCTCCCTTCGGCCAAGCACAACAAGCGACTCGAAAGCCACGTCAGCAGCCCAGCCGGACAAGCCAGAATGCTCAGCGGCCGCCAGCGACCGGTCCGCCAGCCGCACGGCGCGGTCGACATCGCCGGCCACCAGCGCGCTGCCCGCAGCCGCGGCGTCGATCTGGCTGGCCAGTGCCAGGTCCTGGAGGTCATCCGCGATGGAACGGGCCGCCTCTAGCTGGGCGGCAGCCGCCGGCGGGTTGCTTTCTGCTTCTAGGCGAGCGGCCCTGATCCTGACCAGAGCCTGCCTTCTCGGATCGGCGCCGGCCACCGTGATGTCCTCGATGAGGTGCTCGGCAAGCGGTAGCAGCCGTTCGCGGTCTCCGGCGAGCTCAAGCGTTTCGGCCAGCGCCTCGTCGATCGCGATAGCGAGCATAGGCTCATCGACAGCCGCGGTCGCGAGCACGGCGCGGGCGCTGCGGAGCGTCTCGGCCGCGCTGTCGAGAGCGCCCTTGTGCAGCGCCCGGCGCCCGGCTTCGAGCAGGAGGTTCGCCGCCCTGGTCGGGTTGCCCGCCGCCCTGTGCAGGTCGGCGGCCAGCTCGCACCAGCCACCTGGCAGTCCAGGATGCGCGTTTTCGATCGCTGCCGCGGCCGCCGCCGACCTGCTGGCCAGGTCTGGCGGCAGCAAGTCGGAGACGATCGCGTCCCTGGTCAGGCTGTGCCGGAACCTGAACACATTGACGCCAGGGCACGGCTCGATCAGCTGGACGGCGTGGGCCTGGTCGAGCGCGAGCAGCGCCGCCGACTCGGTCATCCCGGCGAGCCCGGGCAGCAGCGTCCAGTCGAACTGCCGGCCGAGCACGGCCGCCGAGACGATGAGGTTGGTCACCGCGGGCCCGAGGGATGCGAGCCGGTGGCGCACCGAGCCGACTATCGAGGCGGGCACCCCGGTAGTGATGCTCTCGTTCACCACCCAGCCGGACGGGCCCCTGGCGATCTCACCCGACGCCGCTGCGGCGGCAAGCATCTCCTCGACAGCGAACGGCAGGCCGTCGCAGCCGACCAGCAGCCTCTTGGTGACCGCTGGCGGCACATCGGCGTCGAGGCAGCAGGCGGCGAGTTGCTCGACCTCGCTATCGGTCAGCCTGGGGACGGCGATGATCGGTGCCGCCCGCCTGGCGGTGATCGACATGACGGCGTCAAGGCCGGCCGACGGCTCGCCGTCGCGCAACGTGGCCAGGCAGAGCACCTGCTTGCCGGCCAGATTGTCGGCCAGGTACTGCACGGTCGCGAGCGTCTCAGGGTCCGCCCAGTGGATGTCCTCGAGCAGGAGCACACTGCCCGGGCTCCCGTACAGCGACAGCAGCCGTATCAGCGCCTCGCCCACGATGAGCGGCGATATCTCCGCCTCGCCGTCCGCGGCTGCCTGGCCCCACACAGGAACGAGCGCGGCCAGGGCCGGGCGGTAATCGGCTATCTCTGGTGAATGCGGAATGCCGTCCGACCGCGCGATCCTCATCAGCGCCTCAGTGACCGGGCGGAACGGCAGCGGTGACGCGGATTCCACCGCGCGCCCTGATACCACGTGAAAGCCGCGCGACTCGGCCACGGCGGACAGCTCGTTAGCAAGCCGCGTCTTCCCGACTCCCGGATCGCCAGTCAGGAAGATTATGTGTCCATGCCCGTTTCGTGCGTCATCCAAAGCGGCGGTTAGCTGCCGCAACTCGATATCCCGGCTGATCAGCACCGGACAGAGCATCGATCCCATCAGTGGCGATACTACTAGTGGTAATAGAACAGTTACGCACAGTGATAGTCGTAGGAAGACAGGCCGCAGGAGGCGGGTCCGCGCGCCAAGGTGGCGCTAGGGCACCAACGTTGCCAGGTCTTTGAGGTTCGTCCTGAGTTTGGATCAGGGCGGAGCCTCACTGGGAGAGCTTGGCGAAACTCGGAGGGATTGGCGAAACTCGGCGTACCGGGTTAGCAGGGCCACCGGCGCGGTGTGCGGCAGTGGGGTGGCCGGGTGGTGTCTGCTGGTGCGGTGTGCGCGGCGGTTGCGGGCCGGCTCTGCTGGCTTGGTGTGCCGGGGCCTGGCCGGACGGCGGGGTCCGGGCTGGCGCGGCCGGGTCGCCGTGATGCGGGGTGCCGGCGTTCCCCGCGGTGCGGGGTGCTGACGGCGCGCCCCTGGTGGCTGTCGCAGCTGCGATGGATTCCCGGATTCATCGCGCCAGCCCGGTCGGACGCCGCGATGGATGCCCGGATCCACACCCGATTTCCCTGATGAAGCCCCGAATCCATCGCACCCAACCACGCAAGAACCGGCGCCAGGGCGCGATGAATACCCGAATCCATCGCACCGAACCAGGCCTCGGCGGGTGCCGGATGCGAATGGATGTCCGGATCCATCGCACCGGGCGGTTGATCTACGGAGAAACGCCGGACCTCGTCTTACCAGACCGCCGCTTACTCTCG
>DATNEK010000193.1:0-17299 GCA_035553055.1 Streptosporangiaceae bacterium
GATGTCGGCATCGAGCAGGCCGACCTTCTGCCCTGAGGCGGCGAGTGCAGCGGCCAGGTTGACGGTGACCGATGACTTGCCGACGCCGCCTTTGCCGCTCGCGATCGCGTAGACCTTGGTGAGCGACGTCGGGCTGGCGAAGGGTATCTCCCGCTCTGGCTTGCCGCCCCGCAGCTTGCCTTGCAGTTCGCGACGCTGATCATCGCTCATAACATCGAGCTCGACTTGCACGCTGCGGACGCCGTCCAGCTTGGCCACGGCGCCGCGCACCTCGCGGGTGATGGTGTCGCGCATCGGGCAGCCCGACACGGTCAAGTAGACATCGACCCTGACCGCACCATCGGCGCCGATATCGACGTTCTTGACCATGCCAAGCTCGGTGATAGGACGGTGGATCTCGGGGTCTTTGACACCTGCGAGGGCCGCCATGACCTGATCGACGGTGGGCACAGTGCTCGCGGCACTGGTCCCAGCTCCGGTGACCTGCTGGGCGTCTGGCAGCGATGTCGTGGACATGCGCCCATGGTAGTTGCCATTGGCAAGGGGTGCGATCATCGAGCCATGACGGGCGATCTGCGACCAAGGCGGTCCTGCCTGACGGTGCCGGGCAGCAGTGAGCGCTTCCTCGCCAAGGCCAGGGGGCTCGCGGCCGACGAGGTCATTCTCGACCTCGAAGACGCCGTGGCGCCTGCCGCGAAGGAGCAGGCGAGAACGCTGATCGCGACCGCCGTGGCGACCGAAGGCTGGTCGGCGCCGCTGCGTGCGGTCAGGATCAATGGCGCCGCTACCGCGTGGGCGTACCGCGACGTGATCGACGTGGTTGAGCGCGCTGGTGCCGGCCTCGACGCGATCGTGCTTCCTAAGGTGTCGGCGCCTGGTCACGTGGTCTGGCTCGACCTGCTGCTCGGCCAGGTCGAGCAGGCGGCGGGCCTTTTGCCAGGGAAGATCGCGATCGAAGCGCAGATCGAAGACGCCGCCGGGCTGGCAGCCGTCGATGCCATCGCCGCCTCGTCGTCCCGGCTGGCCGCTCTGGTGTTCGGTCCGGCGGACTTCATGGCCAGCGTCGGGATGCGCTCGCTGACGGTCGGCGCTCAGCCGGGCGCTTACACAGGAGGAGATGCTTTTCACTACGCCCACTTGCGGATCCTGGTCGCCGCGCGGGCGGCTGGCCTGCAGGCGATCGATGGTCCTTACGCCGCGATCGGTGACACCGATGGGCTGGTCGCGCGGTCGGCGAGCGTGGCCTCGCTTGGCTATGACGGCAAGTGGGTGGTACATCCCGGCCAGATCGACGCGGTCAACGCCGCTTTCGCGCCGGACCAGGCAACCTACGACCGAGCTGAGCTGATACTTGACGCTTACGCGGGCGCCACGGCGAACGACCGTCGCGGCGCGGTCATGCTCGACGGCGAGATGATCGACGAGGCCACGCGAAAGCTCGCCCTGGTCGCGGCCGCTCGCGGCCGTGCTGCCGGCCTGCGCAGGACGAACCAGCTCGCTCAGCCCAGCTGACCAGCGTTCAAAGATCGTGCGCGGTTTACCGATCGTGTCCGCAGAGCATCGTATTTGGAGTGAGGCTGCGGGTGAGGCCCGAGAGACGTCGACGGATGCGTACATGGCGGCGATAGATCTAAGTTGTCCGAGATGCGGTGCCGCCGCCATCGCGCCAAGCGCCTGGTCGAGTAGCTGGCGATGCACCATCCACGGCGACATCTACCCGCTCAGGCAGGTGCGGAGTCTTTCTCCTGAGGGCCTGGCCGGCCTGCTGCGCAACGCGGTCGTCCCGGTCATGCTGCCGTGGCCGCTGCCCGGCGGGTGGCTGCTCACCGGATTCGCCGCTGTCGGCGACGAGCGGAGCGGCACCAGAGGCTGCGCCGTCGCGCTATCTGGGCCCAATCCGGTCGGCGGTCCAGGTGAGATGCTGCTGATCAGCGAAGAGATCGGGGTCGGGCTCGGCGCTTACTGCGCCGGCCTGGAAGGCCCCGATCCTGGCGACGGATTCCCCGAAGGCTCACCGAACGCGCTCATCGAGTTCGGCAACCACGAACTGCCGCTGTGGAATGTGGATTCGCCTGGACGAGCCGCGTTCGTCGGCGAGGTGATGGGCGGCTGGCTGTGGATACTGCTGTGGCCGGACACCGCGGGCACCCTGCTCTTTGAGTCGATGCCGCTGCGTGACCTGCGCGATCCTGGCCAGGACCTCGACCTGCCGTTCGGCGCGCGCTCACCCAGGCTGCCCGGCTAGCCTCACGAACCAGCGGCACCGGCTAGAGTCAGCCCGTGCGCGCCGACTTGCACAGCCACAGCTCAGCGTCCGACGGCACGAGGCCGCCAGCCGAGGTGGTCCGCCGCGCGGCCGCTGCCAGCCTCGACGCGATCGCCATCACCGACCACGACACGGTCGCCGGGATCGCCGCGGCCGCCAGCGCGCTGCCTGGGGGACTGATGCTGGTCCCTGGGATGGAGCTGTCCTGCCGCCGTGATGGCCACAGCGTGCACCTGCTTGCCTACCTGTTCGACCCCGACCACCCGGAACTGGCCGCGCAGACCCAGGCGATCAGGGTCAGCCGGATCGACCGCGCCCGCGAGATGGTGGCCAAGCTGGCCGAGCTCGGCACCGGCGTGACCTGGGAGCAGGTGACCGCGATCGCAGGTGACGGCGTGATCGGCAGGCCGCACATCGCGCGGGCGATGATGGCGGCTGGCGTCATCGACTCGTTCGACGACGCGTTCACGCCTGAATGGATCGGCCCTGGCGGCCGCGCCCACGCGCCTAGGTACGCACTCGACCCGGCACAGGCGGTGCGCGTCGTCCGCGCCGCTGGCGGTGTATGCACGCTCGCGCACCCGTTCGCCCAGACGCGAGGCTGGCTGGTCCCTGAGGACCTGATCACGGAGCTGGCCACCGTCGGGCTGGCCGGTGTCGAGGTAGCCCATCCCGATCATTGCGAGGAAGAAAGAAAGCGGCTCGCCGGTCTCGTCGCCAAGCTCGGCCTGGTAGCTACCGGCGGAAGCGACGACCACGGGGAACTCACCGGCGACAGGATCGGCGCGGAGTCGACCGGCGCCGATGCCTTCGAGCGTCTGATAGCGGGGGCGACGGGCGCCCGCGTGATCACCACGTAACCTGCCTCCAGGCCATACGATGGGGCGCGTCGCAAGCTAAGGAAGGCGGGCTCGCATGGACGCGCGGATCGACCGGGTCGTGGGCGACGTGAACACCTGGATCATCGGTGATGACGACGAGGTCATAGTCATCGACCCTGGTGAGTCGGCGGGCGCCGTGCTCGAAGTCGTCGGCGACCGCGATGTCGTCGCGGTGATCTGCACTCACGGTCACACCAGGCACGTGGCGTCGGCTTTCGACGTCGCCAAGCGGGACGACGCGCCCGTGGCCGTGCATCCGGGTGACAGGCTGCCCTGGCGGGACGCTCACGGCAGCACTCAGCCCGACATCGAGATGGAAGACGAAGGCATGTTCCAGGTCGCCGATGTCACGCTCGAGGTGCTGTTCACCCCCGGGCACAGCTCGGGTTCGGTCAGCTTGTACTGCGACGAACTCGGGGTCGTGTTCACCGGAGACGCCGTCACCGCTTCTGGCCCAGTGCCGCACGAAGATTATTTTCCCGATTTCCCGCAACAGCTCAGCGCGATCGGTGCCCGGCTGCTCACGCTCGACGCGGAGACGAGGATCCTGCCTGGTCATGGCGATGAGACCACAGTCGCCGTCATCGAGCGGCGGTTCGACTCGTGGGTTTCCGCCGGGCCGGAGGGTTTGCTCGGTGAGTGAAGGTGGAGCAACTTCGGTTTGAGGGAATGCCGCGCCGGCTCTACCCATGCACTCCGAGTCGGCTTCGCGCCTGGCTCGACTGCCCGCGTCGGTACCGGATGGTGTACCTGGACCGGCCGTCGCCGCCGAAGGGGCCGCCGTGGGCGCACAACAGCTTCGGCGCTACCGTGCACAACGCGCTGGCCGGCTGGTGGCGGCTGCCGCTCGCCGAGCGGAGGCCGAAGACTGCTGCCGAGCTTGTCGAGCGCGGCTGGATCGCTGAAGGCTACGAGGACGGCTCGCAGGCAGCCAGGTATCTGGGGCGCGCCAAGGCGATGGTGGAGCGGTACGTAGCCACGCTGGATCCGGCGGTCGAACCGGTAGGCGTGGAGCGGGTCGTGGCCACCAAGACCGAGCTGATCGCCGTCTCCGGGCGGATCGACCGGCTCGATGACAGGCCGGCCAAGCCCGGCGCCGACCCGCGTGAGTCCGTGCGGTCTGGTAGCCCCGGGCAGGATCGTGATCTTGTAGTCGTCGACTACAAGACCGGCAGGACGCCACCGACGACGCAGGACGTTCGATCGTCGCTGGCGCTTGCGTTGTACGCACTCGCGGCCGGGCGGGTGCTGCGCAGGCGCTGCTTCAAGGTAGAACTGCATCACCTGCCGACAGCGCAGGTCCTGGCCTGGGAGCACTCCGAGCAGTCGCTGGACCGGCAGCTACGCCGGGCTGAAGACGTCGCTGACGAGTGTGCGCGAGCGGATGAACATTTTCGCTCCGAGCCCGCGTCTGGGCGTGGCGATGCCGTGTTCCCGCCTGCGCCAGGTGCCTGGTGCGGGTGGTGCGATTTCCGCGCGCACTGCCCGGAGGGCAAGCTGGCGGCCCCAGCAAAACGGCCGTGGGATGGTCTGGCCATATACGAACCTGACCCTAGCTGATCACGTCCGCGTTGGCGATAATGCCAACCTGGAGGTGGCGTAAATGTCGGGTCATAACAGGATCAGGGTCCTGAGTGCCGCTGCGGGAGCCTGCCTAAGCCTGGTGTTGCTCGCTGGATTCGGGCCGGCTAGCAACATGCCGTCGGCCTCGACCGGATGGCGGGTGGTGGCCAGCACCAGGACAATCGTGCCGAGCGGGATCATCGCGCAGTCACGGCACAGCGCATGGATGCTGGGCGGCGGGTTCACGCTCGCGCAGCCGCAGTCGGACTTTCCTGTCGGCCTGCACTGGAATGGCCGCACCTGGTCGGCGGTGGGCCCGGCGAGCTTCCCCAAGGCCATCAGGAGCACGGGAATCGGCTGCGCCGCGCAGAGTTCTGCCACCAATGTGTGGGCCTTCGCTGGAACAACCAACGCGGGCACCTTCGCCGCATCGGCCGGAGCGCTCAGGCTCGAGAACGGCAGGTGGAAGCTAGTCAGGCAGTTCCCGGCCGGCCTCGTCACCGGCTGCCTCGTCGAGTCGCCCACGCAGGCCTGGGTTTTCGGTGACGGTCACGTGGCGCCGGGCGTCGGCACCTGGCACCTGCACGGGCGGATCTGGCGGCGCGTCACTACCTCCGGTTTCGCGCTCGATGAGGCCAGCGCCGTGAGCGCCGGTGACATCTGGGCCGAAGGCGACGACGCGTTTCTTAACCCGGTCGTCGCTCGCTGGAACGGGCGGTCGTGGAGGCGCAACACCGAACTCAGCAGGCTGCTTCCCAAGACATCGGGCAACGTCGAGTTGTTCCTCGGCGGCATCACCGCGCTTGGTCGCGACGACGTGTGGTTCCGTGTGAACGTCATTCGCAATCCTGCTGGCCACACGACGCTGAGCGCCATCGTGCTGCACTGGAACGGCCGAGCCTGGCATAAGGCAAGGTCCGCCGATTTCGGCTACTACCTGCCCGGCGCGGTGCCGGACGGTCACGGTGGCTGGTGGGCGGACGTCCTCGTGAGCCCGTCAAGGCGTGCGGTGCTCCATGCCGTGCGCGGCCGCTGGTTCAAGGTTCCCGTGTCGATCCGCGGCTGTCAGGCCGGGCAGCTTGTCCAGGTCGCGCCTGTGCCGGGGTCAACCTCGGTGCTTGGCGTGCAGCAATGCCCGGCCAATCCGTCGCCATCCATCGTTCATGTGGTGCTGAACGGGCCGCGGCTGTGACAAGCGGACTGGACGGGCCGGACATAACCGCATCGACTCGGCGTGGTTCCAGAAAGCGGTGAGCATCGCGGCGGTGGTTTCCGGAGCCTCTACGGCTGGCGAGTGAGCGGCGCCTGGTATGCAGACGCGCTCGGCGCGCAGGCGCTTGGCCATCAGGTCCTGGATGTCTGGGGGCCAGGCGTCGTCGTTCTCGCCGTAGCTGACCAAGATCGGGAACGGGGCGACCGCGGCGAGGTCGGCGGTCAGGTCGGGACACGTCAGTAGCTGGCTGGCCATCTCGGACAGGCCGAGCGGGCAACTGCGGACCGCCCGCCTTCTGAGGAACTCGATGATCTCGGGCGGCGCGCCTTCGGCTTGCGCCTGCGGACGTATCTGGCTATCCCAGACAGCGGTGATCATGCTGCCGAGCAGGTCGATGTCGTCGCCCGCCGGACGAAGATGATTGACCAGATCGCGCAGCACCCGGGCCCTCACGCCGCCGATCGCGCCCGGGCCAGAGCCGAGCAGCGTGAAGGAAATGAACGCGGTTGGCGCGGTCAGCGCGGCTTGGCGCGCGACCAGGCCGCCGAACGAGTGCCCAAGCAGATGCACACGGTCGGAGTCTCCGGCGACCGCGGCAGCCACCGCGACCACGTCATGCGCGAGCTGATCGAGCCGATAGCCGGACCTGTCGGCGGCTCGGTCGGATTCATACTGGCCCCGCAGGTCGATCGCGGTCACCGCGCGCCCGGCCGCGGCCAGCGACTCAAGCACCGCAAGGAAGTCCTCTTTGCTGCCGGTATAGCCGGGTACCAGGAGCGCGGGCTGCCGATCGCCGACGCCAGTCGGATCAGCGCACAGCGCGGCGAACGTACCTCGCGCCGAACGGAGACTTGCCTGCCGGACTCTGGTGGACATGTGCAGCGATCGGGGAGTGCTCACGGCTTGGCAGCCTACCCAGCGGAGCTAGCAATAACGGCACCTGCGGCTAAATGACCGCTTAATCGATTCAGTTCAGGTGTTCAGGCTCGCTATGCCGCGGCCCCCGAATCCCCCCGAGGAGCTGCCCCTGGGGCACGACCCTCAGAGTTCCCCCCAGGAGCCGGCTTGACGGGAGCGCCGCGCCTGGTCCTGCGCCTTGGTCGCTTGGCGGCGGCGGGCGCGGGTTCGTCCTGGCCTGACCGACCTTTCGCCTGCGTCGCGCTGCGTCGCCCAGTATCACCGGTCGTTGACTGGCGGGCTTTTGGCTTGCGCTGGTGGCCGTGCTCGCCGTGCTGCCGCTGGCGGGATCTGTGCTTGCCGGTCTCACCGATGTCCTCAAGGGCCTCGGCATGCAGGCCAGCGCGTTCGCGGCTGACGGCAGGCAACGCGCCTGTCGCTCCTTGCGGTATCTCGAGTGCGCTGTACAGGTGGGCAGAGGTGGAGTAGGTCTCAAGCGGCTCGGGCCGCCCAAGCTTGAGCGCCGCGTCGATGAGCTTCCACCGCGCCGTGTCCTGCCAGTCGACGAAGGTGACCGCGATCCCGGTGCGACCGGCCCGGCCGGTCCTGCCGATCCTGTGCAGATATGCCTTCTCGTCTTCGGGACATTCGTAGTTGACGACGTGGGTGACATCGTCCACGTCAAGGCCCCTCGCGGCCACGTCGGTGGCGACGAGCACGTCGATCTTGCCGGTGCGGAAGGCGCGCAGTGCCCGCTCGCGCTGGCTCTGGCCCAGATCGCCGTGCACCGCCGCCGCGGCGAAGCCCCGCTCGGTCAGCGCGACGGTCACCTGGTCGCAGGCGCGGCGAGTACGGCAGAACACGATCGCCAGGCCTCGGCCTCGCGCCTGCAGAATGCGCGCGAGCACTTCGATCTTGTCGAGGTGGTGGGTGCGGTACACATGCTGGTCGGTCGTCGGTACGTGGGCAGGCTCATCATGCTGTTCGGCCCTGATGTGGGTGGCGCGGTACAGATGCCGTCTGGCGAGCGTCACCACCTCGTTCGGCATGGTGGCCGAGAACAGCATCGTCTGCCTGTCGGCCGGCGTCAGTTTCAGTATCGACTCGACGTCGGGCAGGAACCCAAGGTCTAGCATCCGGTCGGCTTCGTCGAGCACGAGGACGTCGACCCCGGACAGGTCAAGTTGACGCTGCCTGGCCAGGTCGAGCAGCCGACCCGGCGTGCCGACGACTACGTCCACCGTGGCCAGCGCCTCGATCTGAGGTTCGTACGCACGGCCGCCGTACAGCGTGACGACGTTGACGTCGCTGCCCGCAGCCGCGGTTCGCAGGTCGTCAGCGACCTGCATAGCGAGTTCCCTGGTGGGAACGATCACGAGGCCGCGCGGCGCCGATGGCTTGCCGCGGACGGTAGTCACCATCCGCTGGAGTATGGGCAGCCCGAAGGCGAACGTCTTGCCCGTGCCCGTCCTTGCCTGGCCGATGACGTCGTGCCCGCCGAGCGCGATCGGCAGCGTGAGCGCCTGGATGGGGAAAGCGTTCGTGATGCCGACCGCGCGCAGCGCCGCCCGGATCGACTCGGCGATGCCGAAGGTGTCGAACGCCTCGGCTGCGATGTCGATTGCGTCCGCGACGGGCAAGTCGTCTAGCTCCGGCGCGATGATCACGTCAGTGATGAGGTCGAACGCGTCGAGCGAGTGAGCCGGCGTTGAGTCGCTCTCCAGTATTGAGTTGATCTGTGAAGTTGTTGGTGCTGAGTCTTGTGTTGTCAAGTCTTGCGTAGTCAGGGCTTTCGCCTCCATTGGGGTCCTGCGGCCCGCCAGTCGACTGGGCGACCGGTCCCGCTACCGCAGGGAGATCCGACTCCGCTGCGGACCGGGGGTGCCCTCGTCGGCGCGCGGTGCGCGTCATAGCGAGCAGTCACGAGGACGAGTCGAGCGCGGCGCCACGGCCAGGGAAATCCCGGCAACTCGCCGCGCCTTAGCTTGCAACGCGTCGGGGGACGACCGCATTCCAGGCCTAAACCGCAACTCAGTGTAGCAATCGCAGCGCCGTGCCTGGCAAGGCGCGCCCGCCGTACCCGGCCGTTGTTACTCTGCCGGTGTGACTGAGCAAGCCTCTCCGCCCGACAGCCCCGAGATCGGAACGGTTGCGGCGGGCGGCGCGCCTGCCGAAGGAGTCATCGATTTGCTCGGGCTGCTCGCTTACGGGTCTCTGGTGGCGTTTTTCAGGCTGGCCGATGACGCGGCGCTCGCCACATCGCTGGCCGACAAGGCCGACCTTGGCGGTATGGCGGTGGCCCAGTTTGGTCATTTCGAGCTGCTCAGGCTCCGTATCGCCGAGCTTGGCGCCGACCCGCAGGAGGCCATGCGGCCATTCGTCGAACCGATCGACGCGTTTCACGCTCGGACGGCGCCGTCTGATTGGCTAGAAAGCCTGGTGAAGGCCTACGTGGGCGATGGCATCGCCGCCGACTTCTACCGGATGATCGCTCAACTGCTCGATCCTCCGACCCGGTCGCTCGTGCTTGAGGTGCTTGCCGTCACCGGGCACGCTCAGTTCGCCACCACGCGGGTGCGCGAAGCGATCGGGGCTGATCCCGCGGTGGCGGGACGCCTGGCGCTGTGGGCACGCCGCCTGCTTGGCGAGGCCCTGAGCCAGGCGCAGCGCGTCGCCGCCGAGCGTGAGCCGCTCGCCCGATTGCTCGCCGGAGCCACGCCCGCCCAGCTAGGTGACATTGGCCGCATGTTCGCCACGCTGACCGACGCCCACGCGGACCGCATGGCCGCGCTTGGCCTAGCCGAGTAGCGTCCGTCAGGGACCGAACCCGATCTTGCGCTGCTCGGCGCTGCCAAGCTCGACATAGGCGATCTTGGCTGACGGGATGAGCAGGATCTTGCCCTTGTTGTCGGTCAGCACGAACAGGGTGCCGTCGGCCAGCGCGCCGGCCAGCGCTTGCTCGATCTCGTCAGCTGAGGCAGGGGTCTCGACGACCAGCTCGCGCGGTGCCATCTGTATGCCGACCTTGACTTCCACGGCGATCCTTTCCCCTATTCGTGGAAGCTGTCGGCGAGCGGCCAGCCGCTTATACCGCGCCAGGCGAGCCTGGCGAGTAGATCCTCAGCGCTCTCTTGGCCGATCGCTCGCTCGGTGCTTAGCCAGTATCGCGCGCCGACCTGCGCCATTCCGACCAGGCCCATGCCGAGTAGGTCCGCCTCGTCATCGGACACGCCGGCGTCTTCGCGAATGAACTCAGCTACCATTTCCGCGCACTCAGAGATCGCTCGCTCAAGCCGGGCCCTGACCGCTGGCTCATTGCTCAAATCGGACTCGAACACGAGCCTGAACGCCCCGCCAGCGCCACCCACGTAGTCGAAGAACGCGCGGAACGTGGCGGGCACCCGCTGGGCGTTGTCGGTGGTCGAGGCCAGCGCTTCGGAAACAGCGCCAACCAGCTCGGCTACGCTCTCGTCAAGCAGCGCGAGATAAAGCTCAAGCTTGCCGGGGAAATGCTGGTACAGGACGGGCTTGCTGACGCCGGCGCGCTCGGCGATCTCATCCATCGCGGCCGCGTGATAGCCCTGAGCGACGAAGACCTCGCGGGCTGCCCCGAGCAGTTGCTTGCGGCGCGCCGGCCGTGGCAGGCGGGTGTTAGCGGCTCGGGTCTGCGACGTCGCGATCACTTTGAGTCTCCGATGCTCATCGGGCATAGGTCGGTCGATTCCCGCCTGTCATCCTACGGCCGAGTAACCGGGATCGCGATTGTGCTGTCTTTCCCTCGCTGTCTTTCCCCGCTGTGCTCCCCAGCCCCGGGGGGACCCTAGCGGTAGTCGTCCTCGTCGAGCTCGACTTCCCTGGCCTGCTCAGCGGCATCGGCGACGTCGACCTCAAGCGGAACCTTGTCAGGTATGCGTGGCTCGTCGGACTCATCCGCCTCTGGTGCGGCTGGCTGGTTCTGCTCGACTACGTCGGCGAGTGGTTCCTCATAGTCGCTGTGAGTCATGTGGCGACCCCTCCGGATGCGTGTTCGTCGTCGCAGAGGCGAGCATTATTACATCCTCGAACATATTGCCGAATAGCTACAGTGGGGCAACGCTAGTTGTATCAGCACTCGATCCATCTGGGTAAGGACACGTCATGCGCAGCATGTGGAAAGGCGCGATCTCCTTCGGCCTGGTCATGATCCCCGTGCGACTCTACGCCGCTACAGAGCAGAAGGACATCTCGTTTCGTCAGGTGCACAGGGAAGATGGCGGCCGGATCAGGTTCCGCAGGTTCTGCTCCATCGACGACGAGGAAATTCCCTACGAGGACATCGCGAAGGGTTACGAGCTCCCTACCGGGGAGATGGTAGTACTGACCGATGAGGATATGTCGGATTTGCCGCTTCCCACGACCAAGGCGATCGAAGTACTTCAGTTCGCTCCGGCCGAGCAGCTTGATCCGATCTTGTTCAATCGAAGCTACTACGTCGAGCCGGAGACGGCCGGGGCGCGTGCGTACGTCTTGCTGCGCAACGCGCTGGAACAATCTGGCCGGGTAGCCGTAGCCCAGGTCGCGCTTCGCCAGCGGGAGTCGCTCGCGACCCTGCGGGTGCGGGGCGGGGTCTTGGTGCTTGAGACGTTGCTGTGGCCAGATGAGATCCGGTCCGCCGACTTCCCGTTCCTTGAGCAGGACATCGAAGTCAAACCTCAGGAACTGACTATGGCGGCGTCGCTGATCGACTCGATGACGTCAGAGTTCGACGCCGACGCCTTCCACGACAACTACCGCGAGGCCCTCATCGAGCTTGTCGAGGCCAAGGTCGCTGGCCGGGAACTGCTGCAGCCAGGCACTTTGGAGATCGCGGCCAGCCCATCTGTCAGCCTGGCCGACGCCCTGCGGGCAAGCCTGGCCGCGCAGAAGGCATCTGTGGCCGGGCAGAAGGAGGTCAAGGCGATCGGTGCGGCGGAGCACGAGCCGGACGAGGACAAGGCCGACGGCGAGAGCCAAGATGGCGCGAAGCCTGCTGCCAGGAAGTCGGCGAAAGCATCGGACGGCGCTGCGAAGCCGAGCAAAGCCAAGTCAGCTTCGGCCAAGCCAAGCAGGAAGGCGAGCTAGGACGCGCGGGTTAGGGCCCCGAGGATTGGGCACCGCGCCACCTCATGTGAACCGGATGCGATGCTAGCCACATGCTGATTGCGGCCGCTCGGATTGTCACGGCTAGCGCAACGTCGTCAGGAGCAAGCGCGGTACTCGCGCCTGGCTACGTGAGCTGCGCTGACGGTCGTATCGTCGCGGTTGGATCAGGTCCGCCTCCTGGCAAGCCCGACCTGCAACTGCGCGACGGCGTCCTGGTGCCTGGCTTTGTCGACCTGCAGGTCAACGGTTACTTCGGGATTGAGCTAGCCGCGGCCGACTTCGCCGACTGGCTCACCATCTCGCGCCGGCTCGTCGAGACGGGCACTACGGCGTTCATGCCCACGTTCATCACCAGCCCGCTCGGCGACATGGCCAATGCGCTGCGCCGAGCCGCCGAATTCCACGGCAAGCTCGCCGACGGCTCTCAAGGCGCGCGAGTGCTCGGCGTGCACGCGGAAGGGCCGTTCATTTCACCGAGACGCCCTGGTGCGCACAACACGGAGTGGATCGTCAACCCGGATCCGGGCGCCGTCGGGACGCTGCTCGCGGCCGGTGGCGGCAATCTGCGCATGGTCACCTTGGCGCCGGAACGCGACGGCGCACTGGCCGCGATCAAGCAACTCACTGCCGCGGGCGTGCTGGTCAGCGTCGGCCATTCTGACGCGACGGCACAGCAGGTAAGCGCGGCGGCCAGGTGCGGCGCGGCCATGGTCACCCACCTGTTCAACGCGCAGCGCCCAATGCACCACAGAGAGCCAGGCGTAGTTGGCCAGGCGCTCGCCGACAGCCGGCTGACCAGCAGCCTCATCGCTGATTTGCATCACGTCAGCGGTCAGGTCGCGGCGATCGCATTCGCGGCGGCACCTGGCCGGATCTGCCTTATCACCGATGCGGCCGCGTGTGCCGGCATGCCGCCAGGCGGGTATGTGCTCGGTGGCGAGCCGATCGAGCTAGCCGAGGGTGACGGCACGCCGCCGAAGCGGTCCGATGGCACCATCGCGGGTTCGGCATTGCGTATGGACTCGGCGGTGGCGAACGTGGTCGCGACCGGCGTCGGGCTCGCCGAAGCCGTCGCCGCCGGCACGAGGATCCCCGCGGACCTTATCGGCCGGCCGGACCTCGGCCGGATCGCACCCTCGGCGGCGGCTGACCTGACGTGGCTCAGCGACGACTTGCGGACGATCGCGACGTGGGTTGGCGGCCAGCAGTACTTCGGTCCGCACCTCGGCTAGGCGCGCCGGCTGATCGCTGCCCAGCTACGCTTGTCCTGGTCAATGCCGCGGACGGCGCATTGGGTAACTTGAGCCCGACGAACAGGACGGCAATCTGTGGTGGAAGAGCAGCGCCTGCCGACGTATATGCGGGCCGAGATCCTGGCGCAACCGGCCGCGTTGCGCGCCACAATCGACGCCCTGCTGCCGCGCACCTCGGAGATCGCTGAGCTGGCAAACCAGACCCGGCACGTGCTGTTCTTCGCTCGCGGCACATCGGATAACGCGGCCGTTTATGGCAGCTACCTGATCCAGACGGCGGCGGGCCGGCTCGCCAGCCTGGGTTCGCCTTCGGTGGCGACCACCTATCACGCCAAGGTCGATCTGTCCGGCGCATTGGCCGTTGGCCTGTCCCAGTCAGGGCGCACCCAGGAGATCATCGAGACCCTGGAATGGGCCAGAGACTGCGGCGCGCGCGTAGTAGCGATCACCAACTCGGCGGGCTCACCGATCGCGGATCTGGCCGACGTCGCGCTGGTGACCGAGGCTGGGGTCGAACGCGCCGTACCGGCCACCAAGACGTTCACTTGCCAGCTCGCCGCGCTCGCCGTGCTATCCATCGGCCTCGGCGCCAAACTGAGCGTGGCCGAGCTACGCGGGTTGCCGGCGGCCATTGATGAACTGCTGGCCGGGGCGACCGCACCCGACTACGGCGTTGACTCGATCGTCGACGAACTCGCCGACGTCGACGGTTTGGTGGTATCGGCCAGAGGACTTGCCTACTCGGCCGCGCTTGAACTCGCGCTGAAGATCAAAGAAGCCTGCTACCTGCACGCGATGGGCATCTCCTACGCCGACCTGCAACACGGGCCAATCGCCGTCGTCGACTCGTCGACACCAGCGATCATCATGGCGGCGGACTCCGGCCCGACCGTCGATGCCGCCGTCGGCCTAGCTCAGCGCGTCACCCAGGCTGGCGCCCGTGCCTACGCGATCGGCGGCGGCCCTGCTCTGGCGTCGGTGAGCAGCCGGACGCTGGCGGGGCCGAAGCTGCCCGAGTGGCTGGCTCCGATCGGCTTGATAGTCCCCGGTCAGCTACTGACCGAGGCGCTCTCCCGTCGCCTGGGCATCGACCCAGACAACCCGCGCGGCCTGAGCAAAGTAACCCAGACCGCCTAACTCGATAGCAATCCGACGGGCGCTAGCCGCCCGACCCCGCGATGGATTCGCGAATCCATCGCGTCCTGCTTGTCCGGCCGGTGCGATGGATCTGGGGTTTCATCGCGGAAATCGGGTGTGAATTGCCGGATCCATCGCGGAGGTCGGTGGGCTGGCGTGCGATGGATTCGGGTATTCATCGCGCTCAACGGGGCCTCGTGGTGCAGGCGGGACTCATGGTGCGACCTCAACAGGAGCCGACGGCGCAGGAGCCGACGGCGCAGGAGCCGACGGCGCGGGAGCCGACGGCGCGGGAGCCGACGGCGCGGGACACCCGCCGGACTATGCGGATGGCATTCGAAGTCCTGCGTGGGGGCGGGTAGCGCGGGGTTCAGTGACTACTGCGGATGATTGCCGTGTGATGTGCGGGATCGGCGTGTGCTGGCAGTAGCCGGCCGGTGGTCGCGGTGAATCGGCGGGTGCCTGGCGGAAGATTGCCGTGTGCCGGAAACTTCCCGTGCCGGGTGCGGAGCATGGCCGTCGGGATCACGGATGACTGCCGCGTTACGGATGGTTTTCGGTGTTATCGCACGAAAACTATCCGGAACCGGGCAAGTCTCCGGGGAGCGCACGTCAATGTTCCGTCGTCAGGAGGTAGCCTTTTCCGTCGAGGTAGGCTTTTCCGCGAATAGAGCGGCAAACTCTACGTCGACGGAAAACTCTACGTCACAACTGTAGGTCCTGCCGCAATTGTCACACCGGCCACCGTTGACCTTGCCGGACGTCGCCGTGTCACGCGAAGAACCAGCCGCCTAGCTGCTGCATCAAGTCTGCCGAACCGGGACAATCAAACCAGTCCGCCGCGCCGCCCGGTCCCCGGGCAAGCCACCAGATATCGTGACCACGGAAAGAGTCATCTACCGGCAATGTCGCGACCACCCCCTGAACCCGCGGGGTGTATGTGGCAACTCATCGCGGCACTGGACCAGCCCGGCGCGATGAAATCGGGAACCCATCGCACCCCCCGGCAGACCGCCAGGGCACGCCGCCAGCACCCCGGATTGTCACGTCCACGCCGCCGGGCGCCGGCTCGTGGCCCGGCCTCAAGCGCCCACCCGCGTAGCCTCGGCCAGGATGGTGAGGATGGCGGCGACGGCATCTTCCGCGTCGGGTCCTTCCGCTGCCACGGTCACGTGCTGGCCGCTGGTCGCACCAAGGCCCATGACGCCGAGCACGCTCTTGGCGTCGGCCTGGCTGCTGCCCACAGTGAGCGATACGACCGAGGAGAATTTCGCCGCGGCCACCGCCAGCGCCCCGGCCGGGCGGGCGTGCAGGTCACCGGTGAGAGTCATCGCTTGCTCATAGCTTGCGGGCATGGCGCGCCTCCTCTGCTGCGGCAAGAACCGTTTTCATGTCTGCGCCGCTGGATGCGGCTACCGTGGCCGCGACCACGCCCTCCACGAAAGGTGCGTCGGCAAGTCCGACCGGCGTGGGCAGGTCATCGGCCTCGTCGAGCAGCGCCCTGACGGTGAGCACGGCACTGCCCAGATCGGGCAGGATCACGACGCCGGCACCGCTGTCGGCGAGTTTCACCGCACGCCGCACCTTTGCCGCACTCGTGCCGAGCTGCCCATCGTCGGTGCCGCCGGCGGGGATGATCGCCACAGTGCCCCCGCTGATCTGTGCCGCTAGCGCTGCCGCCCCCTGCGCCAGCCCGGCACTATGCGACACGAGGACGATCCCTACTCTGCTGTCGAGGCTCATGGCATATCCTGAATCGTGTTCGGTATCGCTGAAAGGTTGTAATGATCCAGTCGGTGGAGCGCGCAGCCCGGATCCTCGCCGTTCTCGGCTCCGGTACACCCCGCCTCGGTGTCACCGAGATCGCGGAAAGGGTCGGCCTGGCCAAGCCCACGGTTCATGGGCTGCTGCGCACGCTGGAGAAGCATGATCTGGTCGCCCAAGATTCCGACACCGGCAAGTACAGCCTCGGCCCGGCCGTCCTCTCCCTGGGCAACGCCTACCTGGACGGCTCTGAGCTGCGGGCCCGCTCGCTGTTGTGGGCGGAGTCGCTCGCGCAGCGGACGAACGAGGCGGTCTGGGTGGCCAGCCTGTCCGGCTCGAGGGTGATCGTCCTGCACCACGTGTTCCGCCCGGACAACACCGTGCAGATCCTGGAGGTGGGCGCCGCGATCGCCTGGCATGCCTGCGCGCTTGGGCATGCGATCATGGCCTATCTCCCTGATGCGCAACGAGCCGCCGCGATGGCCGGTGACCTGGCCCCGCTGACCGGCCGGACGAAGACCTCGCGGGTGGCTATCAGCCGGGCGCTCGCCCAGGTGAGAAAGCACGGGTACGCGATCGAGGACCAGGAGGCAACCGTCGGCGACGCGGGCGTCGCCGCGCCGATTTTCGGCCGTGACGGCGTCGTGCTTGGTGCGATCGGCGTAGTGGGCGCCGCGGAACGGCTGCTGGCGCCGCCCGCGCGGGGGGAGCTGGTACGTGCGGTCACCGAGGCGGCTCGGGCCGTCTCCAGGGAGCTTGGTGCGGCTAGGGGCGGCGCGGTCCTGACGGCGCTGAGCTGAGATCATGGCGCCTCTACATGCGCTTGCGCCTGCTCCGGGCTGACCGCCGCAAGGGCCTGGCAGGCTAGCGCGGCGCAGGCGGCGCTGTCGGCGGCGGTGATCCACTCCGCTACCTGTGGCAGACCTGCGGCGCCTACGCTGAGCTTGCGTATCCCCAGCCCTATAAGCAGGGGCAGCACAGCCGGGTCCGCGGCCGCGTCACCGCACACCGAGACGCTCACGTTCGCGGCCGCGCCGGCCTGCACCACCCTGGCGATGAGAGCCAGCACACGCGGATCCGCCGCCAGGGCCGGGCGCATCGCCGGGTCCGCCCGGTCCACGCCGAGCACCTGGCTGGTCAGGTCATTGCTGCCGATGGAGAAGAAACCGCTGGCGCGGGCGAACGCGTCGGCCGCGGAGGCTGT
>DATNEK010000194.1:0-2732 GCA_035553055.1 Streptosporangiaceae bacterium
GCCTACGCCGCGCTCGCCAACGGCGGCACCCTCTACAGCCCTCGGCTCGCCGAGGCGCTGATCAGCCCGAGCGGCAAGGTAGTCAGGAAGATCACGCCGCCTGTCGTCGGCCATCTGCCTGTCGCCAAGTCGACACTCGCCTACATCAGGCGCGCGCTGGCCGGCGTGGTGACCAGTGGTACCGCCGCCGGCACGTTCGGCGGGTTCCCGCTGGGCAAGGTATGCGTGGCAGGCAAGACAGGTACCGCTGAGGTCAAGGGCAACCAAGCGACCTCGGTGTTCGCCTCGTTCGCACCCTGCGAGCACCCCAAGTTCGTCGTGGTCGTGATGATCCCGAACTCCGGATTCGGCGCGCAAGTGTCAGGACCCGCGGTCCGCCAGATATGGGATGGCCTGTTCGGCCTCGAAGGCCACAAGGCGGCTCTGCCCGGCGGCGTGCTGCCCGGCCTGCCGCACCTGAACACGGCAGGCCAGATCGAGCCCCCGCCCGGGTTCGGCCCCGCCCCACCCAAGCCGCCCAAGCATCCCAAGCAGGTGAAGCATCGATGAGCGTCGTGTCGGAGACGCGCCGGGGGAGCACCGTGTCGGAGACGCGCCAATGAGCTGGGTGAGCGGCCATGCTCGGTCGCGCACGTCGCCGGTCTGGACAGCGCTGCGCTGGGTGGGCACCCGGCTGGCCGGCCGGGACTCGGCGCTGCGCGAGGCGGACTGGCTGCTGCTGACAGCCGTTCTCGCGCTTACCGCGGTCGGTACCTTGGTCATCTGGTCAGCAACCGCCCCATTGCTCGAAAGACAGGGCGCCAACCCGCATCAATTTTTGCTCAAGCAGCTACTGAACGTCGCGCTGGGCGTCGTGCTCCTTCTCGTCGTGAGCTCGCTGGACGCCCGCCAGCTCAGGCTCTACGCACCGGTCGTCTACGGCCTATCCTGCCTCGGGCTCCTCGCGGTGCTCACGCCGCTCGGCA
Source organism: Streptosporangiaceae bacterium (assembly GCA_035553055.1). Lineage (GTDB taxonomy): Bacteria > Actinomycetota > Actinomycetes > Streptosporangiales > Streptosporangiaceae > Chersky-822. The sequence goes on from DATNEK010000194.1 coordinate 966, forward strand.
GCATCGTCAACGGCGCCAGGTCGTGGATCTCGATCGGTGCCGGCTTCCAGATCGAACCATCGGAATTCGCCAAGCTCTCGGTGATCGTGATCAGCGCGATGCTGCTTGCCAACTTGCGTGACGGTCAGACCAGGCCAACCGCGAAGGCGGTTAGCAAGGCCGTCGGGATCGCCGCGGTGCCGATCCTGCTCGTGGTCGCCGAGCCCGACCTTGGCGTGACGATCGTGCTCGTGCTGATCGTGGTCGGGCTGATCGCGGTCTCCGGCGTCAGGCTGCGCTGGCTGGTCGGCATGGTCGCGGCCGGCGCGCTGGCGATTTTCGCGGTCAGCCAGCTGCACCTGCTCAAGGCGTACCAGGCCAGCAGGCTGACCTCGTTCATCAACCCGTCAGCCGACCCGCGCGGAACCGGATACAGCGCCGCCCAGGCCAAGATCGCGATCGGGTCGGGCGGCATGCACGGCATGGGCTTGTTCCACAGCCAGCTCGTGTCAGGCAGCTTCGTGCCCGAGCAGCACACTGACTTCATCTTCGCCGTCGTCGGCAACGAACTCGGTTTCGTCGGCGCTTGCGTAGTGATCGGCCTGCTCGGCTTGCTGCTGTTCTGCGCGCTTAGGATCGCGGCCAAGGCCGAGGACCAGTTCGGCACGCTGATCGCGTCCGGCATCGCGATCTGGTTCGCGGCGCAGGCGTTCGTGAACATCGGCATGACGATCGGGATCATGCCGGTGACCGGACTGCCGCTGCCGTTCGTTTCTTATGGCGGGTCGGCGATGTTCGCTGACATGATCGCCGTTGGCCTGCTCCAGTCCGTCCGCCGACGCCGCTGCGTCTTCACCAGCTAGTCGTTAGCTCTCGCAGGCAAGCGGCCCGGCGACTCCCCGGCTGCGGCTGATTCCCGGCTGCGGCTGCTCCCTGGGTCGGCTCCCGCGCGATGGGTTGCCAGATTCATCGCAGTGTCGGGCCTCGGTGGCGCGATGGATTCCCGAATTCACCGCGGGTTCAGGGGTGGTGCAACATTGCCGGTAGATGACTCTGTCCGTGGTCGCGATATCTGGTGGCTTGCCGACGACCGGGCGGCGCGGCAGACTGGTGGACTGCCCCTGTTCGGAACACTTGATGCAGCTAGGCGGCTGGTTCCTCGCGCGAAACGGCGACGTCCGGCAAGATCAACGGTGGCCGGCGCGGCAATTGCGGCAAGGACCTAAAGTTGTGACGTAGAGTTTTCCGTCGACGTAGAGTTTGCCGCTCTATTTGCGGAAAAGCCTACCTCGACGGAAAAGGCTACATCATCACGACGGAACGCTGACGTGCGCTCGGCGGAGAGTTGCCGGGTTCCGGATAGTTTTCGTGCGATAACACCTAAAACCATCCGCAACGCGGCAGTTATCCGTGACCCCGACGGCACTGCTCCGCCCCCGGCACGGAAAGTTTCCGGTACACGGCAATCGTCCGCCAGGCACCCGCCGATTCACCGCGATCACCGGCCGGCTACTGCCAGCACACGCCGATCCCCGCGCATCACACGGCAATCATCCGCGGTAATCACTGAACCCCGCGCTACCAGCCCGCACGCAGGGCTTCGAGTGCCATCCGCATAGTCCGGCGGATGTCCCGCGCCGCCGGCTCCCGCCGAAGCCGCACCACGAGTCCCGCCTGCACCACGAGGCCCCGTTGAGCGCGATGAATACCCGAATCCATCGCACGCCAGCCCACCGACCTCCGCGATGGATCCGGCAATTCACACCCGATTTCCGCGATGGATCCGGT
>DATNEK010000195.1:0-9544 GCA_035553055.1 Streptosporangiaceae bacterium
GGCACCTCAGTGTGATCACCAATTACATCGACGCCATCTGCGCTGACCTGGCCGCAGCGGCGAGCGGGAATTAAGACCGATGCGCTCGCTGCCGTTGACGCGCTTGGCTGGGTCGAGGAGCTGCCTGACGGGCTCGACACCGCCGTAGGCTCGGGCGCCGCCAGCCTGTCCGCGCCGCAGGCTCAGCAGCTAGCGCTCGCCGGGCTGGCGCTCGCGAGCCCGCACACCTTGGTGCTCGACGAGGCGACATCGCTGCTTGACCCACGCTCCGCTCGCCGCGAGTCAGGGTCGCATCGCGAGCTCGTCGCCTCCGGCGGCCCCCTATGGGGCGCTGTGGAGGTCGTGGCACGGCGGAAATCAGGAGCCTGTGTATGACGCTGTGGACAATTCCAGTTCTGCCGCAGCTCACGGTGGATAAGCATGGCTTGCTCTGTGGATAAACAAAAGAATCTTGTATTTGCTCGCGAAACTCCTTGTGCGAGTGACCTCTCTGGCAGTAAAAATGCTTTCACCACCGAAGCGGGTCAGGCCCAGGGGAGACCCAGGGACCGTCGGCAGGACCGGACTACCGGTAACCTCCGCGGGTGCCCGAGGCCCGGTGGTTGGCCAGGCAGCGCACCGGCCGCCGAGTCATCGGTTTGCTAGCGCGCCCAGGTCGGAAGGGCCCCTCCATCTCATACGTGGAGGGGCCTTTCGCATGGCTGGGCCAGGTCGCCGGGTGGCGCAAACTTTCCTTGGTATTTGCGATTTCAAAGTATTTAAGTCGGCATTATCGCCGGTTGCGCGTCGAAGCGTTCTGAGCATTTTCCATTGGGCTATCTCTCCGCGTGTTTGCTGGGCGACAGCCTGGTTCCGATGCGACACTGAACGTGATGGTCCGCGCACACCGCCGGGGGGTTCGGGGGTGTCAGTCGGGCGTGCGGACGGGGAAGACGAGCTAAATGGGCCTCATGACCGATCAGAGCGGGCTGGTGGACGAGTATGAGGCGGTCGCGCTCCCAGCGCGCAGCGTAAGTTCGGCGGTCTTCGTCCGCAGGTCGGCCAGGCCAACCAGGCGCGCGGTGCTGCATCTGCACGATCTGACCGACTCGCTGGCCCCTGCCGACCTGGTCCGCTGGTACAACGAGCGCGGCTTTCATTTCTATCTGACCGACGTGAGCGCTACCGAGTTGGCACCGTCAGGCCGGCGCGGGCCGGTAAAGGCCAAGCCCGCGGCGTTCAGCGCGCTTGAGGTGGCGTGCGGGTACCTCAAGCAGGCCGATGGCATCGATGCGATCATCTTGTCCGCGCAGGGGCCGACAGCGCGAGTCGCGGCGCTGTGGTGCGATGCGCGGGCGGTAAGTAACACGGTCGAAGCCCTTATCTTGTCTAGTCCCGACTTCGGGAAGGAGCGGATCAGGCTGGACATCACCTGCCCAGTGCTCGTCATTTCCGCTGCTGGCCCGTGGCGCGACACGCGGCGCGAGCGGCGCGCCAATGACTCGGTCAGGCTTGGCCAGCATGTCACCTGGCTCCAGATAGACGGGGCGGTGGGGCCAGATCCGGCCGACAACGGCGTTGGATCGCTGCCGCAGCGCAGGCGGCTATTCGACGAGATGGGGCGCTGGCTCGGCGCCTACATGTACGGCCAGGTGCGCGATCAGCTGCTGTGATCAGACGGCGCCTTTTGGGTGGTCAAGTGAACGGCAGCGGCGCCGGGCACGTGATTGGTTGGTAAGTCAAACCTTCGTAAGTGAGGGGGCACGAAGTGACCAGTCTCTATGTCAACCGCGGCCGCGGTCGGCGCTGGGTGATGCGGGCGACGACGACGATCGTCGTGGCCGGCAGCCTCGCCGCCGCCGTGGCCGACATGTCCGCGGCTCAGGCAGTCCCGGCGGCCACGCCAAAGCTGAAGGTCGTCAAGGTCGTCACCAGGCATCCGTTCGGCAAGATGCTCGCCACCGTCAAAGGCCGGAGCCTGTACTACATACCGTCGAACAAATGCAACAAAAAGTGCCTCGCTTTCTGGCCGCCGTTGCTGATGCCAAAGAAGTCCAAGGCCATTCCGACCGGGGTTACCTGCCTGAGCACGCTGAAGTTCGGCACGAGCAGGCGTCAGGTCACCTACCGCGGTCACCGCCTCTTCACCTTCGTTGGCGACCACGGCACGTCCGTGACCGGCAATCACCAGGCGGGATTCCTTGTCGCCAAAATGCGCACGGGCGGCTGCCCGCGGCAGGTCGTCAAGGTCGTCACCAGGAAGCCGTTCGGCAAGATGCTGGCCACCACGGTCGGTGTCGGCGCGAGCCTGTACTACCAGCCGAGCTCATCGTGTGATGCTCTGTGCCAGAGCAGCTGGCCGCCGCTCGTGCTGCCGAAGGGCTCGACCGCGGTTCCGACCGGTGTCGCCTGCCTCGGCACGGCGAAGCTCGGGCATCTGCGGCAGATCACCTACCGAGGCCACCGGCTCTATTCGTTCACGGGTGACAGCGGAACAAGCGTCAACGGGAACGGCTTTGCCGGTTTCGTCGTCGCGCAAGTCCGAAGCGGCGCCTGCCCTATGTAGCCTGACCGGCCGAGTCCTACGGCAGGCGCACGGGCAGCCCTAGATCCCTGAGCTCCTTTCTGAGCTGGGCGGCGGTCGTGAATTCAATCGCGACCACGCCCAGCTTCGCCGCGGCGGCCACGTTGGCCTGGTTGTCGTCAATGAAGACCGTCGCGGCTGGTTCGAGCCCGTACCTGGACAGCAGGATCTCGAAGATCGCGCGGTCGGGCTTCGCGACTCCCTCCTGGCCGGAGATCACCCAGCTGTCCAACAGTCCGAAGAAGGGGAACCGGCTGCGGCGCTTGATGAACGTGTCAGGCTCCATGTTGCTGAGCGCGAGGCATCGCACGCCGGCCGACGTGAGTTCGGATAGCACGGCGACGGTGTCATCGAATATGCCGGCGATCATGTCCTCGCCCCGGCTCGCCCACGCCATGATGAGGTCGGCGTATTCGGGATGCACCTGGGCTAGCTCGCGGCACGACTGCTCGGTGTCCACGCCCAGATCGTGCGCCTGGTGCCACTGCTGCGTGCAGATCCGGCTGAGGAAGTCGTCGAGCTGATCTTGATCGGAGATGAGCTGCCGGTACAGATGACGCGGATTCCAGTCGATCAGTACGCCGCCGAGGTCGAAAACGACGGCGGTAATCTTCGAGTCGGCCATTGCCTGACGCTAACACCGTGCACGCTAGGGGGTCGGGGAGACGTTCACCTGCACGATTGGGTAGCCAGAAGCGCCGTTCGGCTCCGGCGGTACCTGCACCGGCGTCTGGGTGTACCCGGTCTTGTCAGTCGCTCGCGCTTCGATCACGTGCCTACCGGCTGGGGCGTCCCAGTACATGACCCACTGCCGCCAGGTGTCGAGGCCCGGCACGGCCGCCAGCGTGGCTTGCCGCCAGGGACCGCGATCAACCCGCACCTCCACAGCCTCGATGCCCTTGTGCTGAGCCCAGGCGACTCCGGCGATCGCGGTGCGTCCCGCGCTGATCGAGCCCTGCCCGGTTGGCAGGTCTATCCGCGACTCGGTCTTGATCGGAGCCTGGGCCAACCAGCCGCGCTGGGCCCAGTAGGACTGGTTCGCCGCGTAGCTGGTGACCTCGATGTCGGTGATCCACTTGCACGCCGACACATATCCGTAGAGCCCGGGCACCACGGTGCGGACCGGGAAGCCGTGCGCGACGGGAAGCGGCTTGCCGTTCATCGCGACGGCGAGCATGGCGTCCCGGCCATCCATCGCCGTGGCGACCGGCGTGCCGGAGGTGAAGCCGTCGAAGGAGGTGCAGAACAGCTGGTCGGCGCCGGCCTTGATGCCGGCTTCACGCAGCAGTGACCCCAGGCTGGCACCGAGCCACTTGGCGTTGCCGATATATGGCCCGGCCACCGGGTTCGACACGCAGCACAGCGTTATGTAGTCCTCGATCAGCGGTCGCTTGATGAGGTCGTCGAACGTCAGCACGATCTCCTTGCGCACCATCCCGTGTATCCGCAGCCGCCAGCTCGCCGGCGGGATCTGCGGCAGCACGATCGCCGTGTCGACACGGTAGAACGCGGAGTTCGGCGTGATGAACGAGCTAAGGCCGGGAATGCGCAGATCGACGCCGACGGGCAGCGGCGGCTCTGGCACGGTTGGCGACGGCAGTTTCAGCGACGACACGGCCGCGGTGACATTGGCGCGCTCGCTGAGCAGCCTGCCGCCGAAGTACGCGACGGCGGCGCCGCCCGCCGCGGTGGCGCCAAGCGTCATGAACTGCCGTCTGGCCGGTTCGCTCACAGTCAGGCTCGCTGTCCGGCGCTGCCTGGCCTGACTGGCGGCGTCGTCCGGCGCCTGCTCGGCAGATAGCCGGCCGGCCGCCCCGACGAGCTTGACGATCGCGAACGCGGCGGCGGCCGACCCAACGAGCGTGGGCAGCACGTCGGCGGGGCCCGAGGTCGGCCTGGTCACGGCGGCGATGAGGCCGATCAGGCAGAAGACGCCGATTCCGATGTACCCGTTGCGCATGTTGCGCTGCGCGAGCGTTCCGATGACCGCGGCGAATATGGCGAGCACCACCAAGACGCCGATCTGCAGCACCAGCTTGTCGTGGCTGCCGAACTCCTTAATCGCGAAGTTCTTGACTGGCGGTGGGCTGAGGTCGATGGAGAGTTCGGCGACGGCTACGACCGGCGATCCGACCGGGCCGGTGAGCCCGGCGATCAAGAAGCCGACGCAGACGCCGACGGCTCCTGACAGCAACCCGGCGAGCGCGCCGCGAATGCGGATGAGGCTGATGGGAGTCACACTTGATATTCGTACCAGCACCTGCGCCGGATTGGAGCAAGGCCGCCGAGTCAGGCCCGCGGCACGCGGGCCAAGCCGCATCGCGGCCTGCGACGAATAGGAAGTGTGGGCATGACCGACGGCGAAGCAACCGGCGATAGCGAGCATGTGCCTAGCGCCACCTCGCGCGGCCGCGGCTGTCTGCGGCTCGATGACCTTCTTCCCGCCGTCGCGCTCGGGGATGAACGCGCCTACGAAGCCGTCTATGACCAGGCATCGGGCTGGGTACTCGGCGCTGTGCGCAAGGTTCTACGCGATCCCGCTCAGGCCGAAGAGGTTATGCAGGAGGTCTTGCTCGAAGTCTGGCGGACGGCGAGCAGGTTCGATCCGCGCCAGGGCAGCGGCGTCTCGTGGGTGATGACGATGGCTCATCGCCGGGCCGTCGACCGGGTCAGGTCCGAGCGCAGTCACGCCAGCAGGGAAGCACGCGCGGCCAGCGCCGTCATCGACTACGACGACGTGATCGAGGCGGTGGAAGCCAGTCTCGACCGCGAACGGGTGCAGCGCTGCCTGTCCTCACTGACCCGGCTGCAGCGCGAATGCGTCGCCCTGGCCTATTACAACGGGTACACCTACCGTGAGGTCGCCGAGCTTCTCGGGGTCCCGTCCGGCACGGTCAAGACCAGGATGCGCGATGGGCTTATCAGGCTCAGGGACTGCCTGGGGGTGTCATGACGGGCGATCACGAGCTGCACACGCTGGCCGGTCCCTACGTGATGGACGCGGTGACGCCGGAAGAGCGGTCGAGCTTTGCCGGGCACCTCGCCGACTGCGCGCAATGCCGCGACGACGTGCGCGAGATGCGCGAGGCGACAGCCAGGCTCGGCATGGCCGCTGTGGTCAAGCCGCGACCTGAGCTGAAGGAGCAGACCATCAGGGCGGCGATGCGTACCAGCCAGCTCGCACCCGTGATCGACGACAGCCCGCCAGACGGCGGGTCGCTGCTCAGCCCCGATGCGAGGGTCGTGCGACGACGGTGGCCGACTGGACGCGACAGGTCCATCCGGCTGTCAGTCAAACTCGCGCTCGCCGGAGCGGCGCTCGTGGCCGCTGCGTCGACCGGGATCGGCTTGGCCGCCGACAACATGGTGGAGCAGTTGCGTCACACCCAGCGGCAAGATCACATGATCGCGACCGTGCTCAATGCCAGCGACGCGGTCATGCTGACGGCGCGGACCACCACCGGCGGCACGGCGACGGTCGTGATGTCCCATCACGAGCATCGCCTGGTTTTCACCACGCACGGCTTGCGTCCGCTGCCAAGCGGTCGTGCCTATGAGCTGTGGCTCATGGGTCCGGCGGGGGACCGGCCGGTGGGGATGCTCAGGCTCCAAGCCGATGGGATGACCGCGCCGACCGTGGTCTCCGGGCTGAGGCAAGGTGATGCGATCGGCGTGACGGTCGAGCCGGCTAGCGGTTCGGCGCTGCCGTCGTCAACGGTTGTCGTCATGATCAGGCAGCGAGCCTGATGGGAGCAGCGGCTCAGGCTGCCGGGCTGTGATTCGCCAAACCGCTGACTGGCCAGGGTAATAATTCCGCGCTTGAAGCTGCCTGGGTGTCGTTGAGCGGCCCGGGACTGGGAAAGGTTCCCGCGTCGGGAGTTGCCGGGTGCTTTTTTCGCCGTCTGGTTTGCGGGGTTTCGCGGCAGTCGCGCAGGGAGAGATGTGATGCGTTCCCACGCTTCCTTGGGCGTGGCCTTGATCGGCGCGCTGCTGCTCACGCCGGCCGCGGTGGGCTGCGGCACGTCGCCGCCCGCTTCCGCGTCGCCGACCGGCTCGCCGCCCGTGCCTTTGTCAAGCCGCACGCCGTCAGCGACGGCGCACATAGGTGCTCGCTGCGGCTTGATCCCGGGACACGGCGCCGGCAGCTTCGGCGCCATGAGCGGCCAGCGGACCGCGACCGCGGCCTCGGGCAACCGGCAGCTGTCGGTGTTCAGTTCGGCGATCAGGATGGCCGCGCTGGGCGACGAGCTGAACAGCATGCGGTCGTTCACCTTGTTCGTCCCCGTCAACAGCGCCTTCGCGGCGCTATCGCCGGCGCAGCGGAATTCCCTGCGCAATCCGGCCAAACTCGGTGATGTGGTCAGGCACCAGGTGGTGCCCAGCACGGTTACGCCGGCGCAGATCACGCGCGGAGGCAGCGTGGTCACGCTGTCGGGGGCCAGGCTCTCGCTGGCGAGGCAAGGTCGGGCGTACCGGGTCAATCAGGCGACCGTGCTATGCGGCAACATCAAGACGGCCAATGGGACGTTGTACGTCATCGACAAGGTGCTGCTGCCGCCGAAGTAGCGGCCAGTCTCGATCGGGCCGCTTCCGCCGTCGGCATTCCGCACGCGCTCACCGCCGGGCAGGCTAACGTGGCATCGTGAAAGCATCGCCCGAGGCGCAGCTGCGGCTGCTTGAGCTAGCAGAAATCGACGCCGAGCTTGGCAGGATCACGCACCGTCGGCGTGGGCTGCCAGAGCACGCCGAGATCACCAGGCTGGAAAGCCGCGACGCTGAGTTGCGCGACTCGGTCGCCGCGATGACGGCGCAGAGCAGCGATCTGTCACGTGAACAGGCTAAGGCCGAGGCCGATGTGGAGCAGGTCAGGTCAAGGATCGACCGCGATCGCCAGCGTCTCGATGGCGGCATGATCAGCTCGCCCAAAGAACTCGAGAACCTGCAGTCGGAGATTCTGTCGCTCCAGCGCAGGCAGTCTGATCTGGAAGAGATCGTCCTCGACGTGATGGAGCGCCGTGAAACGACCCAGTCAGGCCTTTCCTCGGCGACCGCGGAGCGGGCTTCGATCGGGGCCGAGCTTGATGCGGTGACGGCGGCGCGGGACGCGGCGCTTGCCGAGCTCGATGATCAGGCGACGAAGGCCGGAGCTCGCCGCACCCAGATCGCCGGGGAAATACCCGGTGACCTGGTCGAGCTGTACGACAAGCTGCGCGCACAGCACGGCGGGGTCGGTGCGGCCGCGCTACGCCAGCGGCGCTGTCAGGGCTGCAACCTGACGGTGAACACGGTGGACATCAACGCGATCAAGGCGGCACCGCAAGACGAGGTGCTGCGCTGCGAGGAGTGCCGCCGGATCCTGGTCAGGACCACCGAGTCGGGCCTGTGACCGCGCCAGAGACTGAGAGCGAAGCTGAGGCCGGCCGCGGCGGTCCTGGATGGGGAGCGTCGCTCGGCACGCCGACCACCGTGCTGATGCTGCGGCATGGCCAGACCGAACTGTCCACCGAACGCAGGTTCTCCGGCCGGACCGACGTCCCGCTGACCAAGGAAGGCATCAAGCAGGCCGCCATGGCCGCCCGCCGCCTAGCCGGATCGGGTGCTACTGCCGTCATCACCTCCCCGCTGCAGCGCGCCCGCCGTACCGCTGAGGCGGTCGCAGAGTCGACCGGGGCGCCGCTGGTCGTGTACGAGGAGTTCGCCGAGGCTGAGTTCGGCGCGTGGCAGGGCCTGACATTCGCCGAGGCGGCCAAAAAGTGGCCGGATGAGCTGGCGGCATGGCTGGCCAGTCCTGACGCTTCGCCTCCAGATGGAGAGAGTTTCGCGACCGTCGCGATGCGCGTGCTGGCCGGGCTCGACCGGCTGATCGATGAGTACCGGCACCAGACGACGGTCGTTGTCAGCCACGTGACACCGATCAAGACGCTGGTGTGCCGGACGCTGCTCGCTCCGCCCGAGGCGATGTTCAGGATGAACCTCGAGGTAGCCGCGCTCTGCCGCATCGACTGCTTCGACAACGGCTCCGCCGTCCTGCGTTCCTTCAACGACACCGCTCACCTGCAGCCCCGCCGCCTCACCCGCCGCTAGCGAAGCGTCAACACTGAAAATCGCCATTGAGGCGGGCTAGGACGGGCAGACGGCGGCCGGGACAGTGCGGGAGCATCGCTGCCTCGCGCCCGCCGGCAACAGCAGCGACGGTCCAACACTGCTGGCGCTCGTCGCGGGCCGACAGCACCAACGGTCCAACGCCGCAGTCGCCACAACAGCAAGGTGCACAACGCTGTCGCGCGCCAGCATGCTAGATGTCCTTACGGCTATAGACTTGTTGTAAGCGGCGAGCGAGCTGAACGGGCGGTCGCGTCGGTTCCGGTGTACCGGGATCGCCGAGGAAGGTCCGGACTCCGGAGGGCAGGGTGGTCGGTAACGCCGACCCGGGGTGACCCGCGGGACAGTGCCACAGAAAACAGACCGCCGCCGGCCTCGGGCTGGCGGTAAGGGTGAAACGGTGGTGTAAGAGACCACCAGCACCGCAGGTGACTGCGGCGGCTCGGTAAACCCCACCTGGAGCAAGGTCAAGAGGGTCTGGCAACGCCAGACCTGCGCGGATGTTGGAGGGCTGCCCGCCCGAGTCCGCGGGTAGACCGCACGAGGCTGTCGGCAACGGCAGTCCTAGATGGATGACCGCCGGCCCGCGCGAGCGGGTGCACAGAATCCGGCCTATAGTCCAGCTCGCCCGCCGCCCGCGTCTCTGACCCGAGCACGGAAACTGTCCGCCAGGCCCTGACGTGCCGCCCGGACAGCGGCGATGTGCACATTGCTGTCGTTGGAGGCGCGGCCGCCAGCGACAGAGTCTTTGCAAGGTCGCATCCGACGGACTGACCGACGTGCTTGGGGTAGCCGGGCTTTCCGGGGTAGCCGGGTCCGGCCGGCGGAGCAGGTGCGCCAGGCACTGGTGGTTGTGCCTGGGCGCGCGGGAGTGCCGGA
>DATNEK010000196.1:0-10516 GCA_035553055.1 Streptosporangiaceae bacterium
AACTCGGCGGTATCTCGCAGCAGGGCAGGTTCGACAGCGAAGACCGCGAGTTGGCCGTGCGGCGCCGGCGGGCCGTGGAGGCGGCGGAGCATGCGCTGTCGTTCGGTGCCGTTCAGCACAGGGTCGATGTTGCGGCGACACGGCACGCCCAGGTCATCGACGACATCAAGCAGCAGGCCAGGCTGGCTCGCGAGGACCTCGAACTCACCTCGATGGCAGGCCGGCCGGTTGACCTGCCTGGCATCCTGCAGGCGCACCTGGTCAGGCACCCTGACGAGACGCAGTACGTGACTGAGCTGCTTGTCGGCCTTGAGCAGGCGCGGCAATCGCGAAGCGACGCCGACGCCGACCGAACTCAGGACCTGGTCAGGTACATGGCCGATCGCGGCTTGATCCAGTCGGTGGACATCGAGAAGTGGCGCACGAAGGCGCTCGACCAGCTCGCCGAACTAGCCGGCCCCGACCCGTCGGCTGAGAAGGCGGCACGGGCGGCTAGTTCCTGGAATGACCCGCTCGGCAACGCGATCGGCGCGGGCTCCATCGGCGGTGGCGCGCCGCTCAAGGCCATCCCGGTCTACGTGGTCGTCGACGAGTCGGTCGCCGATCCGAGTTATTTTGACGCCCTGAACAACAGCATCAAGGCGCTGCCGTCTGAGCTAGCTGTTCACCAGGACGTCGTCGGCGCTGTCCGGCTGGCGCTGATCGGGTACGCGGGCGGCGTCGACGTGCGCATGCCGCTCAACTCCATCGCCGCAGGCAGCTTTGTTCCCGCGTTCTCACACCAAGATGGCAGTGACCTCACCGCTGTCTTCGACGACCTCTACTCCAGGATCCCGGCGGACATCAAGCGCCTCAAGTCCGCCGGCCTCACGCCGGGTCGTCCAATCGTGCACCTGCTCTGCGCTACACCGGCCGACGACAACCCGGCCCTGATCGCTGCGTTCCGGCGGCTTACCGACTCATCGGCATTCCCCTTTGTGCCGACGATCATCCCGTGCGGTATCGGGCCGACTCCGGCCGAGTCGGTCGGCCGCCTCGCCACCCACGCCCGGCTTGCCTGGGTAGCCACGCCCGGTACCCCGGTAGGCGAAGCCACCACGTACTACCTGGCCTTCGTGCGCACGAGCATCGTCGGCCTGAGTCAGGCACACCTACGCGGCGACGGCGAATTCGTCGTGACCGGCCCAACCGGGTTCCGGTTGGCCGCTAGTTCGCCGTAAGGAGGCGGTCCCCACGGCCGATAACAGAGGGCACCTGCTGCCCGTCTACATCCTGGCTGACGAGTCAGCCTCGATGCAGAACCACGAGTCTGAGCTGAATAATGGCCTGTCTGCGCTGATCGAAACGCTACGGGCCGAGCCCATGATCGCGGCCAAGGTCCGGCTGTCGGTGCTCGGGTTCTCGGACAAGGTTGCCGTGCGCCTAGCCCTGGCCGATCTGCGTGGCCTGGAAATGGTGCCGCGACTCCAGATCCGCGGCAGTACCAACTACCGTGCCGCCTTCGACGATCTGCTCAGGCGAATTCCCGGCGACGTCTTCGCGCTCAAGCGGGACGGCTACAGCGTCCACCGCCCGGCAGTCTTCTTCCTGAGCGATGGTCAGCCCGACGACGCCAGGTGGCGCAACCCGCACCGCCGCCTGACCGACCGGGCCGCCACCGCCGTGGCCCCGAACGTCATCGCGTTCGGCATTGGCGCTGTTAAGGCTCAGACGATTCTCGAGGTCGCAACCCAGACCCACTTCGCCTTCGTGTCCATACCGGGCGCGGATATCGGAATGGCGATCGCGAGGTTCTTCGTGGCGCTCACGGCGAGCGTCATCCAGTCAGGCCAGTCGCTGAACTCGTCGAGCCCGGAACTCGTGGTGGAGCACCCAGAAGGCTTCCGCCTGGCGATTGACGTGGTGTGATGAAGGAGCGACGCCAGTTCTGGCAGCGCACGCAGGACGACGAGCCTGATCATGACCGGGCGGACCTGCCCGCGCACGGCCACTGGGCGCCCCTGGTCGTCGGCGAGCCGATCTTTGAGTTCGAGCCTAGGCCGCCAGACGTCTCGTCTTACCGGCCAGACACGGTCTATGACGACTGGTCATGCGACAACTTCGCGGTGCGCATGGCCTGCGTGCGCGGTTACGCACACCGGTACCGCGGCATCCCGCGCCAGGACGAGGCCGAAGTAGCTTTCCACCCGCAATCAGGCGCCGTGATGTTCGCGGTGGCCGACGGGGTTTCCAGCGCCAGGCAGGCTCACATTGGTGCGACGATCGCGTGCCGGTCGGCGATGTACGCACTCCGCCATCAGATGAATGCCGCCAGGGACGCGGTGAATTGGGCCAAGGTGCTTGATGACACGGCCCGGAGCCTCACCAGCCGGGCAGCCGACACGCTGCGTCAGGACGCCCCGGCGCAGGAGGCCGTCCTTGACCTTTTCGCGACCACGCTCGTCGCCGGGTATGTCGCCCCTGCCAGAGGAGGTCCAGTTGCCTCCATGGTGCAGGTGGGCGACACCAGCGCCTGGATCCTGCGCCACGGCCGCTACCGAAGCGTCCTGACGGACAAGCATGACCAGCGCCAGCAGGTGGTCTCATCGGCTGTCACGCCGCTCCCTGTGCTGCCGGACCGCGTCATGCCAGTCACGATCGGGCTGCCGTCCGATGCGGTGCTCCTAGTAGGCACCGACGGCTTCGGTGACGCGCTTGGCGACGGCGACGGGCAAGTTGGCCGATTGTTCGCCACCTGCCTGAGAACCCCGCCACCCGGGCGTGCCTTCGCCCACCTGCTCGACTTCTCACGTGAAACCTTCGATGACGACCGAACGCTGGTCGGCGTCTGGCCCCGCGAGACCGGTCAGGAGATGCCGCGATGACCTCTCCAGTGCCGCGCGTGGACCTTAGCAGCCTCACCATGGACAGGGACCTGGGACGCGGTGGCCAGGGACGGGTCGTGGCAGTTAACGGGTTCATGATCCGCGGCCAATGGCCAGCGGCAGCGAAGGTCTATGCCGCCGATCACCGCGGTGACGTCGACTCCGCCGTGCTAGAGCAGATGGTTGGGCTGCCCAGCCGGCTCTCCCCTGAGGACAGGGCCTGGCTCCTTGAGAACACCGCGTGGCCAGCGGCTGTGGCCGAGGACGACGGCACTGTATGCGGGTTCCTGATGCGCGCGGTCCCCGCCGACTATTACTTCGACTTCCGTACCCGCACGCTCGGCAGCCAGCGCAAGCTCGCGGACGTGGCGTTCCTGCTCAACTCCGACAGCTACGTCAGCGGCGCCGGCATCTCGGTGACCGATCGGCAACGGCTGCTCCTGCTCAGAAGCCTCGCCGGTCTTCTCACCCGGCTGCACGGTATCGGGGTAGTGGTCGGAGACATGTCGCCTAAGAACCTGCTCTTCAGTCTGAATACTTCGCCGAGATGCTTCCTCATCGACTGCGACGCGGCCCAGATGTGTGGCCAGACCGTGTTGCGGCAGGTGGAGACGCCCGACTGGGAAGCGCCGGCCGGCGAGGCCAGAGCCACAACGGCTACCGACGCATACAAGTTCGGGTTGCTTGCCATCCGGCTGTTCGCCCGCGACCAGACCTCGCGGAACATCAGCGTTCTTGCCGCCACCTCGGCCGAACTCGGCCGCCTAGCCCGTCTCAGCCAGGGGAGTGACGCGAACGGGCGGCCAGCCCCAAGCGCGTGGACGCCCGCGCTCGATGCGGCCGCGGCGCGGGAGGAAGCGAGCACGTGGCCTCCGGCCACCGTCACAGTGGCCGCGCCTGCGGTGCCGAGGCCGACCCCGAGCAAGATCGCGGTTCCCTCCCCTGTCCTTGGCTCGGCTGCGGTGCCCGCGATGCCCGTCAGTACCCAGACGCCGCGAAGCAGGCGAGTCAGCCCCGTAATCCTGGCGGCCGGCGGAATAGTTCTGGCCCTAGTGCTCGCGATCGTGGGCGTGCTGCATTTCGAGAGCCACCCGGCCGCGGGTAGCGGCCTTTCCCGCGATACGGCCATAAACAAGCGGACGGAGGCCCAGCCAAGCGCTTCCAGCAGCCCGGTGTCCAGCAATCCAGCGACCAGCAGCCCAGCGTCTACCAGCACGGGGCCGCCTTCGGTCGTCGGCGTCGTTGACATCGGCGATGGAGCCGTAGGCGACCCTCAGGCGGTGGCCGTTGCCCGGATGTTCAATACGTACTTCTCCGGCATTGACAGTCGCCACTACCGGAGGGCACTGTCCGTTTTCAACCCGAATGGGATGATCAATCCGTACGACCCATCGAGCCTCAACGCCTTCGAGTCCGCCGATGCGACGAGCGACGATACGAATGTGGATCTCATCAACCTCGAGCCGACCGATGGCTCCCAGGTCAGGTCCGCGGAGCTTACCTTCCAGAGCCAGCAGGGCACCGGCTATGGCCCGTCCGACAATCCGGACGAGACCTGCACCGACTGGGACATCGTCTACCAGCTCACGGTGTCGACATCCGGCCAGTACCAGATCTACGCGGTCGGCAGCGACACGCACAGCGGTTGCTGATCCAGGCGCGCCTCGGCCAGCGGCCTGCGAGGTTGGCCGCAACTTCGGCCCTGAGAACTTCGGCGAGGTTGTTGTTCCTGACTGCCGCGAGACGACAGAATGCCTTTGCGGTGGAAGGAGTCATATGAGCATCTTGGGTACTAGGGTCGTCCGGACCGAGGACCCTCGGCTACTGACGGTCGGCGGCACGTACGTTGATGACCTGAGGGTGCCGGAACTTGACGGGGCGGCGCGGGTAACGTTCGTGCGCAGTCCGATCGCGCACGCGCTGATCACCGGCATTGACGCGGACCTGGCCCGGCAGGCGCCTGGCGTGATCGCTGTCCTGGTGGCGGCCGACATAGACGACCTGCCGCCGCCGCCACCGGACGAAGGCAATATCGAGGCCGCTCCGCTGCCGATGGGCGGCCTATGGGCAGAACCGCTGCTCGCCGTCGACCGGGTGCGTTACGTCGGGGAGCCGGTTGCGATCGTGATCTCGGACGATAGTTACCACGGCGCGGACGCGACCGAACTGGTCAGCGTCGACTACGAACCACTTCCGCCGGTGGTGACCATCGATGATTCCCTCGCGGGTACGACGCTGGTCTTCCCCGACGCCGGTTCCAACGTCGCGGTCGAGTCTGGCGGCGAGCCCGACGATGCCGCCTTCGCCGACTGCGAGGTCGTAGTCGAGCGGACCATTACGAACCAGCGAGTCGCGCCGATGCCGATGGAAGGCCGGGCGGCGGCGGCCTGCTGGGTCGACGGCAAGCTGACCCTATGGGTAAGCACGCAGAACGCTCAGATCGCACGGTTCATACTCGCGGGTGCGTTCGGCCTTGACCCGGCGAACATCCGGGTCGTGGCGCCGGATGTCGGCGGGGGATTTGGCGCCAAGATCGCAATTGACCGGGACGCGGTCGCGGTGGCCTGGGCGGCCAAGCACATCGGCCGGGCGCTGCGGTGGACAGAAACGCGTAGCGAGAACCTGGTCGGCATGACACACGGCCGGGCGCAGCGGCACACGATCAAGATAGGCGGCACCCGGGACGGCCGCATCCTCGCCTACCGGCTCAACGTCGTGCAGGACGCCGGTGCGTTCCCGCGGCTTGGCGGGTTCCTGCCATTCCTGACCAAGCTGATGGCGGCGGGCGCTTACGACATCAAGCACGTGCAGACCGGCTCGAGGGAAGTGGTCACCAATACCACTCCGATCAACGCCTACCGTGGCGCCGGACGGCCGGAAGCGACGGCAGCGGTCGAGCGGGCTGTCGACCTGTTCGCTGCCGAGATCGGCAAGGATCCCGCCGATGTCCGCCGCGTCAACCTCGTGACGTCTGACCGGTTCCCTTATCAGTCTCCATCCGGCCCGCTGTACGACTCCGGCGATTATGCGAGCGCGCTCGACAAGGTGCTGGCCGGCGCGGGCTATCAGGAATTGCGGGCCGAGCAGGCGCGCAGGCGCGAGCGGGGCGACACGGTTCAGGTCGGCATCGGCCTTTCCTCCTACGTCGAGATCACCGCGGCTGACGCCGACGGTGGCGAGACCGGCAGGCTAGATGTGCACGGTGACGGCACAGCCACCGTCTACACGGGCAGTTCGGCGCACGGGCAGGGCCACCACACGACCTGGGCCATGCTGGTCGAGTCCGAGCTTGGCATCCCCATGGACAACGTGACCGTCATCCATGGCGACACCGACCTGATACCGCTGGGCGTCGGGACCTACGGATCGAGGTCGCTGCAGCTCGGCGGCGTGGCCGTGCAGAAAGCGGCAGTGGAGGTCAAGGACCAGGCGCGGCTGGTCGCTGCAGCGATGATGGAAGCCAGCGAAGCCGACCTTGAGCTGGACACCGAGAGCGGCCTCTGGCACGTGCGCGGTGATCCGGCCACGTCCAAGACCTGGGCGGAGGTGGCCAGCCACGCCGGACCCGACGGCCTGACGGCATCGGTCAACTACACCGAGGGTCAGCCAACCTTCCCGTTCGGCACTCACCTGGCGGTTGTCGAAGTGGACACTGACACCGGCAAGGTGCGGCTGATCAGGCACGTGACGGTAGACGACGCAGGTACCATCGTCAGCCCGGTGCAGGCCGAGGGCCAGCGTCACGGCGGGATCGCTCAAGGTGTGGCTCAGGCTCTGCTTGAAGAGGTGGTCTACGACAGTCAGGGCAATCCGCAGACCGCCACGCTGGCCGACTACGCGGCCATCAGCGCGCCCGAGCTGCCTAGCTTCGAGCTGCTGACCAGCGAGACTCCTACATCTATCAACCCGCTAGGAGTGAAGGGGATCGGCGAAGCCGGGACGATCGGCGCCACTCCGGCGGTGCAGAACGCCGTCATCGACGCGGTCAGCCATCTCGGTGTCCGGCATATCGACATGCCGGCGACGCCCGTTCGGGTGTGGGCGGCGATCAGCCAGGCAAGGGAGGGCTAGTGGAAGTCTCGGTGACCGTGAACGGGAGCCAGGTGGCCGGCGACGTGGCCGACCGCATGCTGCTCGTTCATTTCCTGCGCGAGCGGGCCAACTTGACCGCGACGAAGGTCGGCTGCGACACCAGTTCATGCGGTGCTTGCACTGTCCTGCTCGATGGGCAGTCGGTCAAGTCGTGCACCGTGCTCGCCGCGCAAGCCGACGGGCGCGACGTGACGACGGTGGAAGGATTGTCGTCCGGGCCCGACGAGTTGCACGCGGTGCAGCAGGCGTTCCGTGCCGAGCACGCGCTGCAGTGCGGTTTCTGCACGCCCGGCATGGTGATGGCGGCAGTCAGCTTGCTTGCCGAGAATGCCACGCCAACCGAGGACGAAGTCAGGTCCGGGCTGGAAGGCAACCTGTGCCGGTGCACCGGCTATCACAACATCGTCCGTGCCGTGCTCGCCGCCGCCGAGGCGGCAGCGGGGAGTTCCGGGGGGCCGTCCCCCCAGGCCAGTACAGTGGTCGCCGCTGAGGGAAATGGGGCACAGTGATCCCGGCATCTTTCACCTACAAGCGGGCTCGGTCAGCAGATGAAGCAGTCGCGCTGATCGCCGAGCATGGCGACGAGGCCAAGTACCTCGCCGGAGGGCAGTCGCTGCTGCCGCTGATGAAGCTGCGGCTGGCCGCGCCGGAGACGCTTGTCGACGTCGGCCGGCTAGATGAGCTGAGCTACATCAGCGATCAGGACAGCCACATCTCGATTGGCGCTCTCACCAGCCATCATGAGCTAGCTACCTCAGAGCTGCTTTCGCGCGAGCTGCCGCTGCTCGCGTACGCTGCGGCGCAGGTGGGTGACCCCCAGATCCGGCACCGCGGAACGATCGGCGGCTCGCTGGCGCACGCGGATCCCGCGGCTGACCTGCCGGCAGTCGCGCTTGCCCTGGACGCCACGCTGGTCGCGCGCGGGCCGGCTGGTGTTCGGGAGATCGGCGCGCACGACTTCTTCCTCAGCCTGTTCGAGACCGCGCTCCAGCCCGGCGAACTGCTCACCGAGATTCGCGTGCCGAAGCCCGCTCAAGCCGGCTGGTCCTATCAGAAGTTCACGAAGCGCGCGATCGACTGGGCCATCGTGGGCGTCGCGGTGCAGGGAGGCAACGTCGCGCTCGTGAATATGGCGCAGACGCCAGTGAGAGCAGGCATGGTCGAGCAGGCACTGGCGGCTGGAGCCGGTCCAGGGGAGGCGGCGGAACGGGCGGCGGATGCCACCAGCCCGGCCGACGACTTGAACGCCACCACCGACTATCGCAAGCACCTCGCAAAGGTGCTCGTGCGGCGTGCCATCGAACAGGCGCGCGGGCGTAGCTGAACTACACCGCAGGCGAGTCGACGCTGCCGTAGTCGTCGTGCCACCTCCACCACCCGTACGGCGGGGTTTGCGGGTAGCCATGGGGCGAGTCCTCCCACGCCTCCTGGCGCCCGAGTGCGGTGATGTCCAGGTAGCTCCAGGTGCTGCCCATCGCCTCGTCGCCGCGGTTGTTGACGAAGTAGGTGCGGAACACCCGGTCGCCGTCGCGGATGAACGCGTTCGTGCCGTGCCACTCGTCGACACCGAAATCGGCGTCAAAGTCGTCGGTCATCGTGTACCAGGGCATTGTCCAGCCCATCCGCTCCTTAACCCGGGCGATCTGTGGCTGCGACCCGCGCGAGGCGAACGCCAAGGTGGTGCCACGGGCATTCAGGTGAGCAAGGTGGGCGACCTGATCGGCCACCAGGGAACAGCCCGGGCAGGCGTGGTCTGGCCAGCCGTGCACGCCTGGCTCGAAGAAGGCACGGTAGACGATCAGCTGACGACGGCCATCGAACAGGTCAAGCAGGCTCGCCTTACCCGACGGCCCATCGAAGCTATACGCCTTGTCAACAGCAAGCCATGGCATCCGCCGACGCTGGGCCGCTAGTGCATCGCGGGCGCGGGTCAGTTCCTTCTCCTTCACGAGCAAGTGCTGGCGCGCTGCCTCCCACTCGTCCGCACTGACGATCGGAGGGGTCTTCATCGCGTTCATTGCGGTGTCTTCCTTCCTTCAAGATGGTCCTTCAGGGCATCGAGTGAGCTGTCCCAGTCGCGGGCGAGCGCGGCCAGGAACTGCTGTGCTACCTGCATCGGCGCGGAGCGCAGCCGGTACCGCACCCGCCGTCGTTCCCCCGGCTCGGTGATCACCAGGCCGGTCTGCGCCAGCAGCGTCAGGTGCTTGGCGATAGCCTGCCTGCTAACCGGCAAACGGCCGGCCAGGTCCGTTGCCGTGGCCGGACCACCAGAGGCGAGCGCGGCCAGGATCGCGCGCCTGGTTGGGTCGGCCAGGGCAGTGAAGACCTGCTCGGCCACCGCCTCGATGTCAGGCGGCATCGAGGTAGGCGACCAGTTCACCCAGTTCGCTGGCCCATCCCTCGGTGTTGCCGTCGAACGCCTTGCGGTAAACGTCATCTGGCAGCTGCGCGAATCCGGTTTCGACCACCGTCAGCCGAGTACCCGCGCCGACGGGCTCGAGTGTGAACTCGACGTAGGTCCGCCGCGGATCGCCATCAGGCAGCCCGTAGATGTGCCAGGTGAACCCGAACACCGTCGGCTCCTCTACCCGTTCGATCCGCATGTCGGCGGTGTGGCCACTGGTCCACGTCATCCGGGCTGAACCGCCCGGGCGCAAGTCGATCGTCGCGTCGTCGCCGAACCAGGCGCGGAGGCCCTCGGCAGTAGTCAGCGCGGCCCACACAGTGGCCGGCGGCCGCGCCACCTGGACGGTCCGTTCGATGCGATCGGGAAAGCCCATGAGATCCTCCTCAAGTAGCAACTGTGTGGTTGCTATAGTATAGCAACCATTTGATTGCGTCAAAGGGGTACCGCTGATGTGGCCGCGACACGCCGGGGTACTTGATTTCCAATCGGCAATCGGTGGATCTGGCTATAGTCAGCGCGTGTCCGATCAGCTCGAGCGCGCCCGTTACGTCCTGGATCGTCGTGGCGTCATCGCGGCCATGACCAAGATCATCTCTGAGGTGTACGTGAAGAACGCCACCAGGCATGATCCGGTGCTTGGCGATGACGCGACGACGTTCGGGATCACTACGTCGAGGAACATCGCGAACCTGGCGGTGCAGCGACTGAACACCATGCCGCGGGTGTCTGCTCGCCTGATAGACACGGCCCTTGAGGTGCTGTGCGACGGGTACGTGCTGCGGCAGTACAAGCTGCCAGGCACGGCCCGCGACGTCAGCGTCAACGCGATTTCGTGGGATGACAGCGATGCCAAGCTGGACGGCGCCGTGGCGAACTCGGCGACCGGTCAGCTTTCTCTTGATGCGGACCTGGCCGATGGCGCGGGCGCTTTCGGCGGCGTGGTACCCGCGATGCGGCATCTGCGGCTGGCGCACGCCGCCGATGTGGAGACCGGCGACTGCGTCATTTACCTGGGGATTCCGCGGGACAATCGGCTGGGCGGGCTGCCTTGGTTCGACGTCGCGGCCGTGTTCGGCGACTCGGGCCGCTTCAGCCAGGATGCTGGTCTGGCTGGCGGCCAGGCGTCTCCGGCTGGCCCGAGCTATGACCAGCT
>DATNEK010000197.1:0-28720 GCA_035553055.1 Streptosporangiaceae bacterium
CAGCCGCCTGGCCCGCTCATCCAGCACCGGCAACAGCAGCTCCAGCTGCGGACCCATCGCCTCCAGCACGCCCTCGTCCACCGCCATACCGCAATCCTGCCACCGACACGCCGAAAACCCACGTTAATTCGGGATGATTACAACCGGGTGTGAATCCGGGGATCCATCGCACCCCCTAATGCGGGCGCCAGGTCGGTTTGCCGGTTTCGCCGCGTTCCGGTGAGCTGTCTTAGTGGTTGGCTGAGCGATCCGGGTCTCGCGGGAGCGCGGGCAGGTCGGCGCGGTGTTTGTTGAGATAGTCCAGGTAGAGGGGGCGCAGCGCGTCCTCGATGCCGCTGTCGTCTGCGTCGATCGCGTCTCCGATCAGGGCCGAGAGCTTGAGCGAGTCTGCTTGTGCGTGGTCGGGGTGGCCGGCGACCGCTTCGCCGGCCGGCAGGGCCCGAAGCAGCTCCCACAGGAATCCGACGTCGAGATGGTGCCTGGCCCGGTGCACGGCCAGGTCATGCAGCTCACGCGACGAGAGCGCTTCGAGATCGTCCATGTCGGTCATGGTGGAACCCTACCGGCGGTCAGCAGCGGCTGGAGCCGGTGGCGGCGAGGTGGTGGCGGGGTCGGTGGTGGTCGCGGGGCCGGCGAGACGGTGGCCGGGGCCGTTGGTGGTGGGGGGCGGCGAGACGGTGGCCGGGGCCGTTGGTGGTGGGGGCGGCGAGCCGGTGGCGGCGGGCGCGGTTAGCCGCGTTGGATGGCTGTGTTGAGCAGGCCTAGGGGCGGGGATCCTAGATCGAGCATCGCGGTGTGGAATCTCAGCAGCGAGAAGTCGCTGCCCCATTCCTTCCTTGCCGCCTCGCGCAGGTCCATGATCTCCAGCTTGCCCCAGGTGTAGCGCCCGTAGGTTGGGTCGAAGGTGGCCCTGGTCGCCTCGGCCAGCGCCGCCTGGCCGAGCAGGTGAGTATCTGACTCGAACCTGGCCACGCAGTCGGCTACGGTCCATCCGGCCGTGTGCAGGCCGATAGCGCAGGCGAGCCTGGTCACCCTGACCAGCGCTTCGAGCCAGACACCGATGGCGAAGCGCGGGTCGTCGGCACAAAACCCCTGCTCGACGCAGACCTCCTCGCCGTAGTGGGCCCAGCCTTCGACGAATGCGCTCGAGTGCAGCGTGCGCCTGATCTCGGTCGGCGCCCGCAGGAGAGCCCGGCCGTGCGAGAAGTGACCGGGCGCGACCTCGTGCACGGTAATCCCAGGCAGCGTTGTGTCGCTGAACATCTCGAGCCACTCTTGGACCTCGTGCTCTGGCCAGCTCGGGTCGGGCGGGGTGATGTAGTACATCGACGCCGCTTCTGGCTCGCCCGGGGCGGACGATGCCATCATCGCCGTCGCCCAGCGGCGTGACTCGGGCGCGAGCGCCACCAGGCACTCGCCATCCTGGTAAGGGACCAGGTTCGCTTGCCTGGTGAAGTCGATGACCCGCTCGGTCCAGATCCTCGCCGCGTCAAGCACGCCGCCGGCGTCTGGGTGCTGGCGCACCAGTTCGCGTGCGACGTCCATCGCTGGCCTGCTCTGGTCGATCATCGCGCAGCTTTCCGACAGCCGCCCAGCCAGCCGGTCACGCTCGGCGTCGGCCCGCTCGGCAAGTCGGCCAAGGTCAAGCTCGATGCCTTCGCTGCTGCTCATCAGCCTGGTCAGGGCTGCGCTGCCGAGCGCGACGTCGTGATGTCCGTGCTCGGCCGCGTGGTCGATGTGGCTGACCAGCCTGGCGTGCGCCGCGAGCGCGGCTGCCCTTGACCGGTCGTCGCCGTCAGCGGGGAGGCCGGCCGCGAGTCCGCGTACGGCACCGCTCAGCGCCGTGGCGACCGGGGCAGCAACCCGATCGAGCGACGAGATCGCCATGTCCACGGCATCCGGCCAGGCGCGCAGGTGCTCGGCGCGGGCGCTCGCGCGCACCTGCGGCGCGGCGTATTCGCGGTCGTAGCAGGCCAGGTCCATATTGCCGATGTGGAACAGCGGATTGCTCCTGTGCTGCTCAAGCTCGGCGTAGGCGACCCGCACAGATTCGGTGAACACGCGCAGATGCGCGTCATCGTGCTCATCAGCCAGACGCCCGGCTCCATCAGCCTCTGCTTCGGCCGCCGCCAGCCCGCGGAGGCCGGCACCCACGCCATCGGGGGAGAGGTCCTGAATCTTGCCGTCGTACTCGTGCCTGCCGCTGTACTCGCGTACCTCGGAAACCGACATGTCGAAGACGGCCCGCAGCCTCGGGTTGATGTCAGCCATAGGCCGCAACCTATCGGTGCCAGTCAGGTCCTGCCAGCGCGGGTAGCCGGGTTCGGGCTGGGTCAGGGCTCGCGCTTTCGCGTCGGTGGTTCGGTACCCGGTGGCCGGGCGAGCCCGCCTGGCGGCATCGTCGGTCGCACCGGCTTAACCTGTTGCGCGGGCTCGGGAATCTCGGGCCGCGGCTTCGGCCTCTGGTGCACCTTCGTGCTGGCGACCGGTGGCAGCAGCCCGTGGCCGACCGCCTCGACCCGGCCCGCGATCAGCCTGAGCGCGCGGCCGAGGTCGGCGGCGAACTCAGAGCAGGTCGCGTACCGCTCGGCAGC
Organism: Streptosporangiaceae bacterium; assembly: GCA_035553055.1. Taxonomy (GTDB): domain Bacteria; phylum Actinomycetota; class Actinomycetes; order Streptosporangiales; family Streptosporangiaceae; genus Chersky-822. Next base: position 2,595 of record DATNEK010000197.1, read on the forward strand.
GGTCTTGGCCATCGCCTTGGCGATCACCCGGTCGGCGGCCGCCGGCAAGTCCGGCCTGCTCGCGGTAAGCGGAGGCGGCGCCGTTGATAGGTGCGCGTAGATAAGCGCCGGGCCCTGACTGCGCCGGAACGGCGGCGTGCCGCCGAGCAATTCGAACACCGAGCATGCGAGCGAGTACAGGTCCGTCCTGCCGTCCACCTCGCGGCCCTCGATCTGCTCGGGGGCGGCGTAGTCGAGCGTGCCCACGATCTGCCCGGTGACCGTGAGGCCGGCCGACTGCGCTTGCTTGCTGATGCCGAAGTCGGTGAGATACACGTGATCGGCCGGTCCGGCGCCGGCCAGGTGCCTGCTGACATCGAGCAGCATGTTGCCCGGCTTGACGTCGCGGTGCACGAGGCCGCGCCGATGGGCGGCATCGAGCGCGGCGGCCACCTGGGAGATGATGCCCAGGGCCCGATCGGCCGGAAGCGGCCCGATGCGCCGCAGCAAGGACCGCGCGTCACCGCCCCTGACGTAGCGCATCGCGATGAAGAGCATCCCCCCGGCCTCGCCCGCCTCATAGACGGGGATGATGTGCGGATGCTCGACCGCGGCCGCCGCGCGTGACTCGTTGATGAACCTGACGCGGAACGCGTTGTCCGCGGTCATGCCGGGGGAGAGAATCTTGAGCGCGACCGGGCGGTCGAGCCGCTCGTCGACCGCCCTGAACACGACGGCCATGCCGCCACGGCCGATGCGCTCCTCAAGCCGGTAGCCGGCGACCAACGCGCCCGGGCGCAGGTTGGTACCTGGCGGGACGGATTCGTTCACCGAGCCCGCCAGGTTAGGCGGCCGAATTGAGGTCTCGTCTCAGGCTCCGGAGCTGATAGCGGTGATGTGCATCGTCGGCACCGACGTCGACGCGCAGGTCTGGGTGGTAAATGGAGCGTACGCCGCCACCGTCTGGTCGGGCGGAAAGACCTTGAGCCAGTGCGCCGTTACCGGGTCGCACTTCGACTGGGGGAAATTACCTGCTTCGGCCACGCCGAGCACGGCGTGCGCGACCTGCCCGGCGGCAAGGATGATCTGCTTCGACGGCGTCACCGCGTCGCGCTTCGCGTCGGCGCCGATCTGGCTGCCCGAGGTACCGCCCGCACTGACCAGCGAGACGCCCGGGTAACCCTTGAGGAAGCAACTCGCGCTGCCTGCGTTGGTGAACACGATGTCGTAGTAGATGGTCCCGGCGGCGCCGTTGGCCGACCCGATCTTCACGTGCAGCGTGGCGCTCGTGCACTCGGCCGGGCCAGCCGAAGTCGGCCCGCCCGCTGACGTAGAAGGCGTGCTGGCTGGCGCGGCCGGAGTGCTGCTGCCAGATGACGGTGCCTGGGTGCCCACCGCGCTCCCCGGCGGACTACTACTGCTAGACGCGGTCCCGCAGGCGGCGGCGATCGCCGCGACCGGGCCCAGCGCGACCAGGGCAAGCAGGCCGCGGAGACCAGATGCTGAGATAGTCATTTAGCAATAGTCCTTTTTAGGGTAGTTTCGCGGACGAAGACTGAGACCAGTGTGTGCGGGTATGGCCAACGTAGCTCTAATTGACGTGAGAACACAGGGATCGGAGAGGCGTGGCGTCCAACCAACAGTTCACCACAAGACCGCAGCTAGCAGGCACATTTGGGATGGTGGCATCGACGCACTGGCTGGCGTCGGCTGCGGGCATGGCAGTACTCGAGGCAGGCGGCAACGCATTTGACGCCGCGGTCGCTACCGGCCTCGTGCTTCAGGTTGTCGAGCCGCACCTGAACGGTCCGGGCGGCGAGGTGCCGGTGATCGGGCACAGTTCGGCGACCGGTGAGACGTTCGTGCTCGACGGCCAGGGCACGGCGCCGGCCGCCGCGACCATCGGCGTTTTCGAGTCACTTGGCATTGACCTCGTCCCAGGTAACGGGCTGCTTGCCGCGACCGTGCCAGCCGCGTTCGGAACCTGGATGCTGTTGCTTGCCAGGTATGGCAGCCTTCGCTTGCGCGACGTCATGAGCTACGCGATCGGCTACGCGGCCGCCGGGTACCCGATGCTCGCCCGCGCGAGCGACGTGATCGCGGCGATAGCTGAGACGTTCACCGAGCACTGGCCGACGTCGGCTGAGCTCTATCTCAGCGGGGGAGTGCCGGCCGCTGGCAGCAGATTCGTCAACGCACCGCTGGCCGCCACTTACACCAGGATCCTGGAGGAGGCCGAGGCGGCGAGCGGCGACCGGGAGGCCCAGATCGAGACGGCCAGGCGTGCCTGGTACGAGGGCTTCGTTGCCGAGGCTATCGACTCCTACCTGAGTGCCGCCGAGGTCATGGATCTCACCGGTCGCCGCAACCGGGGCCTGCTGACCGGAGCCGACATGGCGGGCTGGCGATCGACTGTGGAGCAGCCGGTCACAGGGGACTACGCCGGGCTTACCGTCTGCAAGACCGGTCCGTGGGGACAGGGCCCTGTGTTCTTGCAGCAGCTCAGCCTGCTCGACGGCTTCGACCTGCGCGGTATGGGAGCAGGCAGCGCCGATCTGATCCACACGGTCACCGAGTGCGCGAAGCTCGCGTTCGCCGACCGGGAGGCCTGGTATGGCGATCCCCGCGCGACCGATGTGCCGCTCGCCGGGCTACTCGACGCCGGCTATGCGCACGCACGCCAGGCGCTGGTTGGTGACCGGGCGAGCGCTGACTTCGTGCCTGGCTCGCCCGATGGCTTCCCGGCGGCGCTGCCTGGTTACGCGATAGCCGCGTTCAATCAGGCTGGGGTGACCGGCAATGGCATCGACACCGGCCACGGCGCCGATGGCCAGGCGGCTTCCGCTAGCACCGGCGACCCGACGCTCGCGTCAGCCGCGCTCGGGCCCGGTGACACCTGTCACCTGGACGTCGCTGACCGGTTCGGCAACTTCGTGTCGGCGACCCCGAGCGGCGGCTGGCTCCAGAGCTCGCCGGTCGTACCCGGACTTGGCTTCTGCCTGAATACCAGGGCGCAGATGTTCGCGCTTACTCCCGGTTTCGCCAGCTCGCTCGCTCCAGGTCGGCGGCCGCGCACGACGCTGTCGCCCGGCCTGGTGCTGCGAGGCGGGGAGCCCTATATGGCGTTCGGCACGCCGGGCGGGGACCAGCAAGATCAGTGGACCATCGGGTTCTTCATCAACCACGTGGTCTTCGGCATGAATCTGCAGGAAGCCATCGATGCCCCCGCGTTCCACACCGAGCACTTCCCTTCGTCGTTCTACCCGAGAGGCGCCAAGCCAAGGTCGCTGACCATGGAGGCACGGCACAGCGATGAGGTGATCGGCCAGCTTCGTGACCGTGGTCACGAGGTCACCGTGTCGGCCGCCTGGTCGCTCGGCCGGATCAGCGCCGTGACCAGGGACGCCGGGATGCTGTACGCGGGAGCGAATGCGCGCGGCATGCAGGGGTATGCGGCAGGTAGGTGAACTAGCCCCGGCAGATGAGCGAGGCCCGGTAGATGAGCGCTGAGTGGGTGAGCGCTAGTTCCGCGAACCCTGAGCCCGCCGACTCCGACTCCGACCCCGATCCCGATGAGGTGACACCGACCGCTACCGAACCGGGCAGCCCGGAACCCGCGGTCACCGAGCCGAGCCAGGCCAGCTGGCCACAGCCCATCGGCCGACCAGCCAGGCCGCACTGGTGGTCAATTCAGAAGCCGGCGCCAGCAGGCCCGATATCAGCCCGGCGGGCTTACCTTGAGGTGTTCGGTGTCTTTGTCGCGTTCTTCGCGGCCGGCATCGTGGCCGGCGGCGAGACTCTCGCCCGCAGGTACTCATCGCCATCTGGCAGCTGGGCCGTGTTTACCCCGGCGGCGATCAGCGAGCTGACGATGGCGGGGCTGGCCGTCGCCGTCACCGTGCTGCTGTCGAGCAGGCGCGGCATCACGCCGCGGAAGCTGGGCCTGCGCTTGCCGAGGAACGCCAGCGGCGGAGTGGCGACCGGCCCGGCCTTCCGCATGGGGGTCTGGGCCATCGTGGTGCTCGCGGTCGGCGGCGTGATCACCAGCGCTCTGGCCGGTAATCGCCATCTCGTCCAGCCGACCGTCCAGGACAACAGTTACCTGATGTACGCGACCGCCGCATCGGTGGCCGCTGGCGTGATCGAGGAAACTGTGGTGCTCGCGTTCGTGGTGACCACGCTCAGGCAGGCCGGCCGCCCGCTGGCGGAAATCCTGGCCGTCGCCGTCCTGCTGCGTTGCTCGTACCACGACTACTACGGGCCAGGGGTCATCGGGATAGCGGTCTGGGCGGCGCTGTTCGTCTGGTTGTTCTTGCGAACGGGAAGCGTGATACCGCTCGTGGTCGTGCACTTCCTCTGGGACGTGACTATCTTCTGGGAGCAACGCTGGCACTGGCTGAATGCCGTCAGAGTCCTCGGCGCGCTGCTGCTGGTCGCCGTGGCCACCTTCACCTGGCTCGCTGAGGTCAGCAAGCGCAAGAACCCCCGGCCGCGCCCAAACAGGTCGGGCGCCACCTATACAGCCTGGCCGTTCACCGACGAGCCGAACGAGCCGAACGAGCCGAACGAGCCGCGACAGCGCGGCTTACCTGACGAGCTATACAGGTAGCGCCAGCGCGGCCGCCAAGATCGCGGCCACCGCGGCGAGCACCGCCAGCCAGCCAGAACCAGACCCGGTCGAGCTGGCCGGCAGCGCGGCGGCGGCGACGGAGATGGCGGCCAGCCCGATGCCGGCGGCGATAAGCGGAAGCTGCACTGCGAACATAGCCAGCCTGGCGCCGCTCTCGGCGGTCTGCAGCGCCGCCAGGTAGCCAAGGAGCACAAGGCCGAGCACAGCGGTATGCCACGGCGCGGGCGGATGCAGCGCCTCCAGCCCGATCACGGCCACGATCAGCAGTTGCGGCCACGGCACGGCAATCAGCGCCGACGCTGCCTGCTGCCACATCCGCTCGGGCGCGGACAGGAACAGCTTGCCTTCAGGCAGTCCCCTGTCCTGGTCGGCGGTGGCGCGCACCGCGGTGCTTGACGCAGCGAGCTTGGCCAGTCCGAACACCGCGCAGCAGACCGCCGCGATGAGCGTCGGCTTGGCCCCTGGCCTGGCTCCAGCCGCCGGCAGCGCCGCCCAGGCCACGATCGCCGCTTCGAGCAGGCATACCGCGATCAGCGATCGTGCGTTCCTCACCTGTTCACCAGCTCAGTCGTCAACCACGGGCGCCTGGTATACGGGGCGAGCGGCTCGTCGAGTGGCGCCTGGCCGTCCCAGGCGACCACCGGGATGCCGAGTTCACGCAGCGAGAACCTGATCGCCTCCTGCTCCATCCGCCAGATCCGGCGCGCTAGCTGGGTGATGGCACGGTTCCGCCCGGCGCCGCCGCTGGGCTGGGCGACCAGCACGTCGACCACGATGACCGCGAAGCCTCGCTCGCGCAGCTCGCGCAGCGCCTCAACCAGACGCAGGCTCAGGAGCGGGCTGAACACGATGACCAGCGCACCGGGCGGCAGCGCCGAATGCGGCAGCGCTGACAGCCCGCCGAGCGGTTGGCCGGCGGCAGTCCCGGCCGTCATGATCAAGTTCATGATCCGGTCGGCCTGCCGCCGCCCCGTTGCCGAGGCGATCCACTGCAGCTTGCGGCCGAAGCTGATCACGGCGACCCGGTCCCTTGCCGCCAGATACCGCATTGCCGTGCCGGCCGCCGCCCGCACCGCGAGATCAGCCGAGCTGCGTCCTGGCTCGCCGACATCGGTGCTGACGTCTATCAGCACGACCACGTTCTGTGCCCGTTCGGCGGTGAACACGTTTAGCTGCAGCGTGCCCCGCCTGGTCGTGGCCGGCCAGTTGATCCGCCGCTGCCGGTCGCCAGGCACGAAGTCGCGCACGCCGTCAAACTCGATGCCCTCGCCTGGATGGCGAGACGTGTGCTCTCCGAGCCTGGCGGGCAGCTTGCTGAGCACCACAAGCGAGTCGAGCACGGCTAGCCGCGGATGGCAGGTGACCGAGGGCACGCCCACAGTCAGCCGGCACTCGGTGAGCCGCCATCGGTCCCACATCGTCACATCGATGGTGCCGACCGGCCGGATACCCCATCGATGCGGCACGAACGGCAGCCGGTACCAGCCGTCGGCACCAAGTTCGGCGTCGCCGCCGGTGATCCACGGTGCCGGACGGAGTCTGACCCGCGCCTGGGCGGCGTCAAGGCCGGTGAGCCTGAGCAGGACCGCGCCTTGTTCGCCCTCCGTCATCAACTCGGCGCCGGTCGCCAGTTCAGCGCCGATGGCCGACGGTCTGTCGGCACGGTAGCCGATCAGCAGCAGCAGCGCCGGGGCAGCGAGCCCGGCGAACTCGGCGCGCCTGGTGATCACCGCGAAAAGCAACCCGGCGATCGCGAGCGTGGCCAGGCGGCGCGCGTGGGCGGATAGTTGCCAGGTGATCGGCAGCTCGCGGCGCGGGCCGGCAGTCAGCCCGACGGTTTTTTCTGCGACTGTATTCATGATTAGCGCGAAACGGGAGCTACCGGATCGGTCTGCGGCACAGGGACGCTGGCCAAAGTCCTGGCGATGATGTCGTCCGGGCTAACCTTGCGTGCCCACAGCTCAGGTCTCAGGGTGATCCTGTGCCCGAGCGTGGCTACGCCGACCGCCTTGACATCGTCAGGCACCACGTAATCGCGACCGCGCAGCACGGCGTGACCGCGAGCGAGTTGCAAGATGAACAAGCCGCCGCGCGGGCTCGCGCCGACCTGGATCTGCGGATGCGTCCTGGTCGCGCCGATCAGCGCCACGACGTACTGGAGCAGGTCAGGCGTCACCTCGACGAGTTCGAGCGACCGGCGCATGGCGAGCAGCTCAGCCGGACCGGTCAGCGGCCTCAGCGTCACCTCCGCGACGGCGCGGTCGATCCGGCGCTGCAGCATCGCCGCCTCGTCCTCGGTGCGCAGGTAACCGAACCGCAGCCGCATGCCGAACCGGTCGAGCTGAGCCTCAGGCAGGTCGTAGGTGCCCTCGTACTCGATCGGGTTCGCCGTAGCCAGCACGATGAACGGGGCCGGCAGCACCCTGGTCTGGCCATCGACCGTCACCTGGCCTTCGCCCATGGCTTCGAGCAGCGCGGCCTGGGTCTTCGGCGGCGTCCTGTTGATCTCGTCGGCGAGCAGCAGCTGGGTGAATACCGGTCCTGGCCTGAACACCATCTCGCCGGTGCGCTGGTCGTAAAGCGGCGCGCCGACGACGTCGGACGGCAGCAGGTCGGGGGTGAACTGGATCCTGGCGAAGTCAAGTCCGAGCACGCGGGCGAACGACCTTGCGGTCAGCGTCTTGCCGAGGCCAGGTAGGTCCTCGAGCAAGATGTGGCTGCCTGCCAGGATTCCGGTCAGCACCAGCTCAAGCGCCCGGCGCTGGCCGATGATCGCGCGCTCAAGCTCGTCGAGCACGGCGGCGCAGCGCTCGGCGGTCTGCGCGGGGGTCATGCCGACATCGGTCACAGCTGCTCCAGTAGTTGAATCAGGGCGGCGAGCGTTCTTGGCGGAATCCCGGGCCGTGAGCTGGCTTGGGGCGGTGTCGGGCGCTCAGGATCGATCCAGTACCACAGGTCCGCGTTGCGGGGGGATCCGGGGGGTCGCCCCCCCGGGCCAGTACTGCCGCTGGTGCCGATGAATGCGCGCCTGGCGGCGTCAGGTTCGGCGAGCAGGCTGATCCCGTGCCGTTCCGACAGCCGCGCGGCGAGCAGGTTCTGCAGCCTGCGCCTGGTGTTAAGATCCCACGCGCTCAGCGACTTCGTGCCCGCGTCGAGCTCGAACTGGGTGCGCCAGAATCCGGTGAACGACTGGGTCGGAGCGTCGTAGTAGGTATCTGGCTGCTCTGGCGGTTCCACGTGGGGGTCGATCAGCGTCCGCATGGTGACCAGGCCGAGCGCCAGGCAGATCAGCGCGACGATGCCCGCGGTCGCCGCGCCGAGCAGCATCCACGCGGCGGCGGTCAGCGTGAGTACCAAGCAGGCCGCGACTGTCAGTTCGCGCCGGGCCGCGGTCCACCGCTGGTGATCGGCTGGTGGTGTCATGCGGGCTCCCCTGCGGGCAGTTCGGCGGCCGGTGGTTCGGCCGCCGGTAGCACGGCGGCGATGTCGGTGAGCGCTTGCTCGGCCTGGCCGCGCTTCGATGCCGGCATGGGATGGGTTGAGTAACGGGCCTCGTAGAACAGTTCGGTGAGCAGCGCGGCCGGACCGCGTGGTACTAGGCCGGCCGCGACTGCCCTGACCAGCAGCTCGTCCGGGGTCTCCGCGGCGCCTCTGGCCGCGCCCGCCTCGGCCAGGCTCTGTTCCATCGCGACGTAGCAGGCGATGATCGCGGCCCTGGCCTCGTCGATGTCGCGCAACGCCAGGCGGCCTGACTCGACAGCACGGGCAAGCTCATCGGCAGCCTCGTCGACGCCGAGATCGGCCGGCACGGCAAGGCGCGGCCCGGCGATGCGGCGGCGGTGCCAGACGACGATCAGCACCGCGATGATCGCGATGATCGCGATGGCGATCAGCACCTCACGCAGCGCAGGCAGGTGGCTCCGCGGGATCTTGGTGACCCGGACGGGAGTAATCCTGGCCGACGGCCTGATCGTCACCGGCCCGGCCCGGTGTCCGGGCTGGCCAGGGTTGTTGTCGTAGGCATCGAACAAGAGCCCGAGCAGCACGCCGAGAAAGGCGGTGGCAACCGCGGCCGAGACGATTTTGCGCAATTTGCCAGCCAGATCTCGGGCGGGCGGCGGCCGCCGCCAGCGCAGAGCGACGTACATGGCGGCAAGCAGGGCCTCGACCAGCAGGCCGACCACTGCCACGTCGCCGCTAGGCTTGGCCCAGTCGCCGGCCGGCCCGATGGCGCGGATTCCAGCGACCGTCAGCATGATGAGCAGCGCGGTCACCAGGACGCGGGCTCTGATCCGATCCGGCATGTCGCAGGAAATGGTACTCGCGGAGTAAGGGGATCAGCCTGTCGGCTGATGACATTCGCGCATCGGCCGGGGAGAGTTAGACCGCTCGGAATTGCCGTCTGACTAGATTTCTTGCGGCAACATTCTGGCGTCCACCCGAAGGAGCTGCCGAGTGACCACGGACACAGCCGCGCAGGCCGGACCGCTTGCCGCGCAGCAGCCCGTCATCGCCGCGAGCAAGCTGACCAAGTGTTATCAGGGTTCGGTGCGCGCGCTCGACGAGCTGACGGTCGCCGTGCCGGCTGGGATTACCGCATTGGTCGGTTCCAACGGCGCGGGAAAGTCAACGCTGATCAAGATCTTGCTCGGGTTGCTGCCCGCCACCAGCGGAACGGCGACCGTGCTCGGCTTCGGCTGCGCGTCGCAGGGCAGTTCGATCAGGACGCATACCGGCTACATGCCCGAGCATGACTGCCTGCCGCCCGACGTCACCGCGACGGAGTTCGTGACCCACCTCGGCCGGATGTCCGGCTTGCCGGCCACGGCCGCTAAGGAGCGGGCCGCCGACTCGCTGCGGCACGTCGGCCTTTACGAGGAGCGGTACCGGCAGATCGGTACCTACTCGACCGGCATGAAGCAGCGGGTCAAGCTGGCACAGGCGCTGGTCGGCGATCCCCGGCTGCTGCTGCTCGACGAGCCGACCAACGGGCTCGACCCGGCAGGCAGGTCGGCCATGCTCGACCTGATCGCCAGGATCGGCACCGAGTTCGGCATCTCGATCCTGGTGGCCTCGCACCTGCTCGGCGAGATCGAGCAGATCTGTGATCACCTGGTCGCGCTCGACGGCGGCAGGCTGCTGCGCGCCGACACGATCAGCTCGTTCACCAGGTCGAGCGAGTTCCTGATGATCGAGGTCGATGAGGGCAGCGATCTGCTGGCCGCCGAGCTCACCAGCCGAGGCCTCGAGCCGGTCGGCTACCAGCGCGGGCTGCTCGTCCAGATGGATGGCGAGTCGAGCTTCGACATCGTACGCGACGCGGTCGCCGACCTCGGGCTGCCGCTCAACCGGCTCGAGCAGCGCAGGCACCGGCTCGAGGAATTGTTCGGCGACAGCGGGGGGCTCCCTGGGGTCGCGTATGAGGCGAAAGGAGCAGCCGATGTCCGCTGACAACGTCGGCGTGATCCACAACATCGGATACCGGGCCTATGAGGGCAGCAGGCTCGGGCGCGCTCAGATCATGCGGGCGCTGGCCTGGCACAGCCTGCGCAGCGCGTTCGGGTTCGGCCGCGGCGCCAAGGCGAAGATCGTGCCGGTGCTCACCTTCGTGGCGATATGCCTTCCCGCTGTCGTCAGCGCCGTCGTGGTGGCGCTGAACAGCCAGCACACCAGGCCGATCAGCTACGACGTGTACACGCCGCAGCTCCGGATATTCGTGCTGATCGTGTTCATCGCCGCTCAGGCGCCCGACCTGGTATCGCGCGATCTGCGCAGCCACTGCCTGCCGCTGTACTTCGCCAGGCCGATCGAGCGGATCGACTATCCGGTGGCCAAGCTGATCGCTTTCTTCGCCGCGCTGCTCGTGATGGTCGAGGTGCCGCTGCTGCTGCTGTATGTGGGCACCGCCACCCAGTTGCACACCGGCAGCCAGATCTGGCACGAGACCAAGGCGCTGATACCAGGCTTGCTGCTCGGGGTGGCGTGGGCGGTCGTGCTCTGCGGGCTCGGCCTCCTGTTCGCCTCGTTCAGCGGTCGCCGTGCCTACGCGACCGGCGCGGTCGCGATCTTTTTCTTCCTGACGCTCACCCTGGCCACGCTGCTCACGAACATTGGAGAGCAGCCAGGTGTCGGCCATACGCTTTCCAGGCTGGCCGGCCTGATCAGCCCGTTCACCGTGCTTGACGGTGTGCGGCAGTGGCTCGGCGGCACGACGGCGGGGATTGTGCCCAACCCCGGCGGCGACGGTGTGCTGTACGGGCTGATGTTCGTCGTGTTCCTCGCCTGCGGCATCGGCGGGCTGATCGTCAGGTACCGGAAGGTCGGTGTGGCATGACGGGCTCGGATGGGACGGGGAGAAGGGTTGGCAGTGGCGGGATTGAGCTGCGCCAGGTCTCCCGCTGGTACGGCAACGTGGTGGCGGTCAACGACGTCACGATGACGATCGGGCCTGGCGTCACCGGGCTGCTTGGCCCGAACGGCGCTGGTAAGTCGACGATCGTGCACATGATCGCCGGGATGCTCGAGCCGTCGCGTGGCGAGTTGCTCGTCGCGGGCGAACCGAGCTGGCACAACACCGCGCTACTCAGCAAGATCGGCTTGGTGCTCGACAAGGACACCGTGTATACGTTCCTGTCGGGCACTGACTTCGTCACCGCGATAGCCAAGCTGCACAAGCTGCCCGACCCCGGCGCCGCCGCTCGTCGCGCGATCGGCATCGTGGAGATGACCGACGCCGCCGACCGCAGGATCGGCACCTATTCCAAGGGAATGGTGCAGCGGATCAAGGTCGCCGCCGCGCTCGTGCACGATCCCGAGATCATCGTGCTCGACGAGCCGTTCAACGGAATGGATCCCAGGCAGCGCCTTTCGATGATGGAACTGCTCGACCGGATGGGTGCCGACGGCCGGGTGATCTTGTTCAGTTCGCACATTCTCGAAGAGGTTGAGCGGCTGTCAGGCACGATCCAGGTCATTGTCGGAGGCCGGCTGGCCGCCTCCGGCGACTTCCGCGCGATCCGGCGGCTGATGACCAGCCGCCCGCACGTGTTCGTGGTGCGCTCATCGGATGACCGGGCGCTCGCCAAGGCCCTGATCACCAGCCAGGCGGTCACCGGCGTCGAGGTGACGCCGCGCGGATTGCAGGTCAGGGCGGCCGACTACGGCACGTTCACCAGGGAGCTTGCCGGGGTGAGCAGGGATCAGGGAGTGCGGCTGCGCGAACTGCTGCCCGCCGATGAATCGCTGGAGAGCGTGTTCAGTTACCTGGTGACCCCATGAGCGCCGGCGAAGGAGCGATGAGCGATGTCTGACCTGGTCAACCCGGTGTTGTTGAGATTGACGATGAGGGCCACCATGGGCCGCAAGCGGGCGCTGATCTTCGCGATCGCTCCCATCATCATGATCGGCGTGTCCGCGCTGCTGAAACTTGTAGCGAAGAGCCCGGTGTGGCCGCCCGAGTTCCTCGGCGTCTTCGGCTTCACCGTGGTCGTCCCGTTGACCGCGCTGATTATCGGCACTAGCGTGCTCGGCGCCGAGATCGACGACAACAGCGTGATCAGCTTGCTCGCCACCCCGATTCGCAGGTCAACGGTGGTGCTGACCAAATTCGTCGCGGCCGCGATCATCACGGTGATTTTCGCCGCGGTCGGCGAGTACCTGGCCGGGGCGATCGCCACCGGGCCGGGGAGCAAGCTGGCTCTCGGGCTGCTCGCGGGCGCCGTCGCCGCCTGCATCGTCTACAACGCGCTGTTCGTGCTGCTGTCGGTGGTCACAACTCGGGCAATCGCGGTCGGCCTGCTCTACCTGCTGGTCTGGGAGGGCCTGCTCGGCAGCCTGGTCGGCGGCGTGCGGCTGCTCTCAGTCGATCAGTACGCGCTCGGCATAGCGAACTCGATCGCGCACGAATCTCAGCTGCACGCGCACCTGACTCTTGGCACCGCGGTCGCCATGGGCGTGGTCGTGACCTGCCTGGCGCTGGCGTTCGCCGCGGCGCGCCTGCGCTCCTTCTCACTCAAGGGCGACGCCGTCTAGCGCGCTAGCGAACGACGGCTGAGGTGGCGCTCTCGCGCTGCTTGGCTTTCATCGCCTTCTTATAAGAGCGCACGGCGGCAAGCGAGTCCTCGTCGCGGATGTCGGCGACCGAGTAGTGCGAGCCCTCCTCGCCGAAGTGACCGGCGGCCTCACGCCAGCCCTGCGGCTGGATGCCAAGCTGCTTGCCGAGCAAAGCGATCGTGATCTGCGCTTTGTAGGTGCCGAAGCCGGGGAGCTCGGCGAGCCTGCGGCGAAGCTCGTCGCCGCCAGCCGCCGTCGCCCACACCGCGCTCGCGTCACCGTCGTACCGATCGGTGATGATCTTGGCAAGCTCCTGTGCCCTGGCAGCCATCGCGCGCGGGAACCTATGCAGCGCGGGCCGCCGCGCGAACACCTCGGCGAGCGCGTCCGGTTCGAAGTCGGCGATCTCCTGCGCCGTCGGCTCGTGCCCGAGCCGAAGGGTCAGTTCGTACGGCGACCCGAACGCCTTCTCGAACGGCACCTGCTGATCGAGCATCATCGCGAGCAGCAGCGCGAACGGGTCGCGAGTGAGCAATTCGTTCGCCGCGGGCTCGATCGGCATTGCCAGCGTCATGTAATCCTCCCGAGAGTCAGTTCCCATCATCTCGCACCTGGGGCGTCACAGTCGCGCGGATAGCGCGCTACCGTGATGGTGGCGGGACATAGTGATCCCGAAGGGAAGAGGAGTCCGGTTATGTCGCGTAAGTGGCAGCTGGCCATCGGCGGGATCGTAGTCGCGATCATCTTGTGGATCGTGGGCATACCGGCGTGGGTGCCAGTTCTGATTATTCTGGCCGCGCTGGCTGTGCCTGTCGTCGGTTACATGATGCTTGACTCGAACCAGCGAGCGAGAATCCGCCGTATGCGCCAGCGCAAGCAGCTTCCTTAGCCAAGCTGGCTTCCTTAGCCAAGCTGGCCAGGGAAGAGCAAGGCGAGCTGGCGCGGGTAGGCGGCGATCAGACCTAGCTCGTCGTCGGTGAGCGGCTTGCTCGCCGCCGCCGCGCATAGCTGCACGAGCTGGAAGATCAGCTCTTCGTGCTTGCCGACGTCGATCGACAGGCCGTCCATGACGTGGCGAAATCCGGCCATGCCGCCGTATTCGCCGGTCAGCACGACCCGGCCTTCCCGCGTGTGCCAGTCGCGAGGGAACGGTCCGAGCGTGTCGTCGTCGTAGAGCTCGTAGTTGTGCCTGTCCTTGAGCGCACCGTCGGCGTGGATGCCTGATTCGTGCGCGAACGCGTTCGCGCCGGTGCCCGGCTGATTCCGCGGCAGCGGCTGCCCGAACGCGTAACTGGCCCACAATCCGAACCTGCGGGCCCAGGACAGGTCGATCTTGTCGGCGATCCGCACGTCTTCGGCCACGCCGAACGCGTGCTGGAAAGCCAGGACGCACGACAGCAGATCGGCGTTGCCCGAGCGCTCGCCGATTCCGTTGACGCAGGTGTTAACCCACGCGTCATGGCCAGCGTCGAGGTCGCCGAGCGCTCCAGCGACCGAGTTGGCCACTGCCATGCCGAGGTCGTTGTGACAGTGCGTCTCGACCGACATCCCGGTCGCGGTCGCCAGCTCGGCGAACCGGTCCCTGATCCGGTGCGGTGAATCACCGCCGATCGTGTCGCAGTACCTGAGCCGATCGGCACCGGCTTCCTTGGCCGCAAGCGCGAACTCGGTCAGGAAGGCGTTGTCGGTGCGGGACCCGTCCTCGGCGTTGACGCCGATCGTCTCGGCGCCGCCTTCCTTGGCCGTCCGCACCGCAGCGGTCATCTCGGCAATGATCGCCGTCCGGTCCAGCTTGCCGCGGAACTTGTGCGCGATCATCTGGTCCGACGTGGAGATCGACAGGTTGTAGTGGCGCAGGCCCAGTGGCAGCGCCTGTTCGACGTCGCCGGTCACCGCGCGGCACCAGCCGGACAGCCGGAGGTCGCCGAACGCCCCTGCCTCGGCGAGCGCGACGTTGGCCTTGACGTATGGCACCTCGTGGAACAAGAAAGGGAACCCGATCTCGGACTGCGCCACGCCGAGCTTGGCCAGGTAGAAGTTGACCATCGTCTTGCCGAACTTGGACAAGCCGGTACGCGCAGTCTGCACGCCATCACGATTAGTGACATCTAGGAAGCGAACCGCTGGCATGCCGATACCTCCGTTGGCAGAGCTTGCACCCGAAGTTGATTATGCCTGCTTGGCTGATCTAGTTGTCAATATTGACTATAATCAATATGACTATCATGGAGTATCGATTGGGGCGGGCTTGAGGCAGGCACAGGGAGTCTCGTTGGCTGAGTGGATCGGTACGGCCGAGGCGGCTCGCCGGCTTGGCATCAAAGAGGCAAGCCTGTATTCCTACGTCAGCCGAGGCCTGCTCTCCAGGCGGAAGGTAGCCGGAGCGCGATCGAGCCTGTTCAACGCCGCCGAGGTCGAGTCGCTGGCGCGCCGAGGGCGACCGCGCGGCGGCAGCGGTCCCAAGGAGCTAGTGATCGAGACGGCGCTGACCGAGATCATCGACGACACGCTCTGGTTTCGCGGTATCAACGCCATGGAACTCGCCGCCCGCGCGAACCTCGAGGATGTCGCCCAGCTGATGTGGACCGGCTCCCTCCCGGCACCGGGAGCCGGCGCGGCAGGCACCGAGTCGGCCTGGCGGGCGAGCGACGAGGCGGTCGCGGCCGGTAGCGCCGCCCAGGCGGCGCTACCGGCTGCCACGTTGCCCCTCGAACGGCTTCAGGTGATCGTGCCCGCGCTGGCCGCCACCGATCCGCTGCGGCTGCACCTGGACCGGCCCGCCGTGATCGCGGCCGGCCGCTGCCTGATCGCGGGGATGGTGGACTGCATGCCCCTGGTCGGTTCCGCCCCGACCGCCGGCACGATCGCCGAGCGGCTGGTTAGCAGGCTCTGCCCGGTACCGCCGCGTCCCGGAATGCCCGACGTGATCAGGGCCGCGCTTGTGCTGCTTGCCGATCATGAGCTGGCCGCGTCCACGCTCGCAGCGCGGGTAGCCGCCTCGGTCAGGGCCGACCCTTATGCCGTCGTCGGCACCGGGCTCGGCGCTGTAGGCGGGGCGCTGCACGGCGGCGCCTCGTTCGGCGCCGAGACCATGCTCCGTGCGGCCGGAAAGCCAGCCGATGCGGTGCGCGCGGTTGGCGAATTGCTCAGGCGCGGCGAGCGGATTCCGGGATTCGGCCACTTTGTCTATGAAGACACCGACCCTCGCGCTGTTTTCCTTATGAACCTTATTCGCCAGACCGCGCCGGATTCGCAGCGCCTCGCGGTCGCCGAAGCGGTACTGAGCGAGGCGCGCGGCCGCGCGCTGCCGGCGCCGAATATCGACTTCGCGCTCGCCGTGCTGGTAACAGTCGGCGACATGATTCCAGGTGCTGGCGAGATGATATTCGCCGTGGCCAGGGCCGCGGGATGGCTGGCGCACGCGCTTGAGGAGTATGCACGTAATACTCCTATTCGTCCCCGCGGCATCTACACAGGACCGATCGCCGCTGCTTACGATGCTGTGCCTGGCTAGTCGTTGGCATTAGTTTGGCAGTAATGAAGAAAGGACGTGCCCGCGTGGTCGAGATCGCTGTCATCGAGACGCCATCGCTAGGCGACAGAAGCTACCTGGCAACCGACGGCTCGGTGGCCCTGGTGATCGATCCGCAGCGCGATATCGACCGCGTGCTGGCGCTCGCTGATTCTTACGGCACTCCGATCACGCACGTGTTCGAGACACACATACACAACGACTACGTGACCGGCGGCTTGGCGCTGGCGAACGCTGTCGCCGCCGCTTATCACGTCAGCAGCGCCGACGACGTCGAGTTCGACCGGATCGGCATCTCCGACGGCGATCAGATCAAAATCGGCGGCATGCGGGTGCGGGTGGTCGCGACGCCCGGGCACACTTTCAACCACCTGTCTTACGTGCTGACCTGCGACGGAGAGGTAATCGCCGTCTTCACGGGCGGCTCGCTGCTTAACGGCTCGACCGGCCGTACCGACTTGCTCGGGCCGGCGCACAGCGCGGAGCTGGCCAGGGCACAGCACCGATCGGCCAGGCGGCTGGCGGCCGAACTGCCGGGCACCGCCATGGTGTACGCGACGCACGGCTTCGGCAGCTTCTGCTCGGCGTCAGCGACCAAGGGCTCCGCGTCCACGATCGGCGCGGAATTGCTCGTCAATCCGGCGCTGACAATGGCGGAGCCTGACTTCGTCAGCTCGATGCTGGCCGGGCTCGACGCCTACCCTGCCTACTACGCGCACATGGCGGCCGCGAACTCCGGCGGTCCGCGCGCGCCGGAATTGACGCCGCCCCGGCCGGCCACGAGCGGCGAGCTTCGCCGCCGGATCGACGCCGGGGAATGGGTCGTCGACTTGCGGTCGAAGGTCGCCTTCGCGGCCGGGCATCTGCGCGGCGCGCGTCAGTTCGAGCTGAGCGACGCCATGGCGACCTACCTGGGCTGGCTGATCCCCTGGGGCGCGCCGCTGACGCTGATCGGCAGCACAGAACGCGACGTTGCCGCCGCCCAGCGCGAGCTGGCCAGGATCGGGATCGACCGGATCGAGGCCGCCGCTACCGGCGCCCCGCCGGACTGGGCCGCCGGCGAGCAGCTTTCCAGTTACGAGGTGTCGGATTTCGCCGGGTATGTGAAGGCACGTGAGCAGCGGCCGATCGTGCTGCTTGACGTGCGGCGGAAGGGGGAGTGGGATTCGGGTCGGATCGCCGACGCCGTGCACATACCGCTGCATGAGCTTGAGCCGCGGATGGACCAGGTGCCCCCAGGCGAGGTCTGGGTGCACTGCGCTGGCGGCTACCGTGCCTCGATCGCCGCGTCGCTGCTCGACGCGGCTGGCCGCGACGTGGTGCTGATCAGCGACCATTTCGTCGTGGCGCAGCGGAACGGGCTCGCCGAGCCCTAGCCGGCTTCTTCGGGAATCACAGGGGCATCGCCGGCATTGTGGTACTTCGGGGTCATCACAGCATCCAAAGCCGATCGGGAGCACGCACATGGCTGTACGTCGTCTGAATCACGCCGTCCTTTACGTCGGCGACCTTGCCGCGTCCGTGGAGTTCTACCAGTACGCGCTCGGGTTCGAGGTGCGGACCGAGATTCCCGGGCGAGCCGCGTTCTTGCGGTCGCCGCAGTCGGCTAACGACCACGATCTCGGCCTGTTCGCCGTGCCTGGCGCGGCGGCTCCGAGCTCGCCGTATCTCGGCCTGTATCACCTGGCCTGGGAGGTAGGCACGCTGGCCGAGCTTGCCGACATCAGGACTCGGCTTGTCGAGCGCGGCGCGCTGGTAGGCGCAAGCGACCACAAGGTGTCCAAGTCCCTGTACGCCAAGGACCCGAGCGGCATCGAGTTCGAGGTGATGTGGCGGGTGCCCGCGCAGGCGTGGGAACGCGAGACGGCAAGCGGCGCGATGATCGCACCGCTCGACCTGGATGCCGAGTTGGCCAAGTGGGGCGGCGATCAGGTCACCGGCGCGGCAGCCGGCTCGGTTACCTGATCTGAGTTCCTGGCCTGGTCTCGCCTCGGTGACAGCTCGGGCGGACGGGGGACCGGTGTCCTGTCGCAACCGCGATATATCTTAATCGGTCGGCTATGCGTTCGCGCTGGGCTCGCTGCGAGACAGCTCGGTGTAGAGGGCGGCGGTCTGGGCGGCCACGCTGGCCCAGCTGAACTCCGCGGCTACCCGCTGGCGGCCGAGCTGGCCCATGGCGGCCGCCCTGGCTGGGTCGCTGACCAGGGACGAGATGGCCGCCGCGAGCAGGGCGGGGTCGCCGGGCGGCACGAGCAGGCCGGTCTGAGCGTCGGCCACGACCTCCGGAATCCCTCCAACGCTCGACGCCACCACCGCGGCACCGCACGCCATTGCCTCGAGGTTGACGATGCCGAGCGGCTCGTACAGCGACGGGCAGGCGAACACAGTCGCGTGGCTGAGGATCTGGATAATCTCGGCCTTCGGCAGCATCCCGTACAGCCAGATCACCCTCGCCCTGGTCTCGCGCAAGTGCTCGACCATGGCCGTCACCTCGGCGCCGAGCTCGGCCGTGTCTGGCTGCCCGGCGCAGATCACGAGCTGGACCTCGGGGTCGAGGCGGTCGGCGGCCCTGAGCAGGATCGGCAAGCCTTTCTGCCTGGTGATCCTGCCGACGTAGACGACCGTCGGCCAGCCGGGATCGATGCCGTAGCTGGCCAGCACGTCGGTGCCCTCGTCCGGTGCGTACTGGTCGGTGTCGATTCCGTTGCGTATCACGTGCAGCCGGTCCGGGTCGACCATCGGGTACGTGGAAAGCACGTCAGCCCGCATGCCGTTCGAGACGGCGATGACGGCGGCCGCCGACTCGATGGCGACCCGCTCGCACCACGAGGACAGCGCGTAGCCGCCACCGAGCTGCTCGGCCTTCCATGGGCGCAGCGGCTCGAGCGAGTGCACGGTCATCACGTGCGGGATGGCGTGCAGGGTCGCCGCGAGATGGCCAGCCAGGTTGGTGTACCAGGTGTGGCTGTGAACGACGTCGGCTGATTCGGTGGCCGCCGCCATGGTCAGGTCGGTCGAGATCGTGGCCAGGGTGGCGTTCGTGCCGTCGAGCAGCTTCCACGGCTGGTGCGCGACCGCGCCTGGCCGGTCAGCGCCCTGGCAGTGCACGGTCAGGTTCACTAGGTCGCGCAGCTCACGCGCCAGGTACTCGACATGCACGCCAGCGCCGCCATAGACGTCGGGTGGATACTCCCTGGTCAGCAGCGCGACATTGAGCTTGCGAAAGCCTCTCGTGGTCAAGGGCTCACGACCTGGCCTTTGCCGACTACGGTCACGCCGCCGGCCGAGACGACGAACCCGCGGGCGCGGTCGTGTTCCTTGTCCACGCCGACCACGGCGCCGTCAGGTACCTCGACGTTCTTGTCCAAAATCGCGTTCTTCACGACGGCGTACCTGCCGATCCTGGTGTTGTGCATGACCACGGCTCGCTCCACCCGCGACCAGCTGTTCACCCGCACACCGGGCGAAAGGACGGAGTCGAGCACCAGGCCGCCGGACACGACCACGCCGTTGCTGACCACGCTGTTGATCGCGCGGCCGACCCGATCGCCGCTGTCGTGCACGAACTTGGCCGGTGGCTGAGACGGCACATGCGTCAGGATCGGCCACTCGTCGTTGTAGAGATTGAAGATGGGGTGCACCGCGCACAAATCCAGATGCGCCTCGAAGTAGGAGTCGAGCGTTCCTACGTCGCGCCAGTAACCCGAGTCGCGCGGCTCAGCACCGGGAACTTCGTTGTCAAGGAAGTTGTAGGCCTGCGCGGCGCCTTGCCCGACGAGCATCGGGACGATGTCGCCGCCCATGTCATGCCGGCTCTCATCGTCGATGGCGTCCTTCCGCAGCGCGTCGATGAGCACGTCGGCGTCGAAGATGTAGTTGCCCATCGACGCGTAGGCCATAGCCGGGTCGCCGGGAATGCCAGGCGGATCGGCCGGCTTCTCGAGAAAGGCCTCGATGCTCCGCCCGTCATTGCCGGTCTTGACGATCCCGAACGCGCTGGCCTCATCGCGCGGCACCGGGATGGCGGCGACGGTGACGCCGGCCTTGTTGGCCTGGTGCTGCGCGACCATCTGCATCATGTCCATCCGGTAGACGTGATCGGCGCCGAAGACCGCGACGATGTCGGGCTGGTCGTCGAAGATCAGGTTGAGCGACTGATAGATCGCGTCAGCCGATCCGGTGTACCAGTGCGGTCCGAGGCGCTGCTGCGCCGGCACCGGCGTGACGTAGTTCCCGAGCAGGCTGCTCAGCCGCCACGTTGTGGTGACATGCCGGTCCAGGCTGTGGCTCTTGTACTGAGTCAGCACGCAGATGCGGCGGCAGCCCGCGTTGACCAGGTTGGACAGCACGAAGTCGACCAGCCGGTAGAGTCCGCCGAACGGCACCGCTGGCTTGGCCCGGTCATCGGTGAGCGGGGCAAGCCGCTTGCCTGCTCCGCCTGCCAGCACGATTGCGAGGACTCGCGGAGCGGCCATCGGTGCCCTCCCGGTTTAGCGCGGCAACGGCCTTGTTATCCGGATCTTGGACTGATCGTGCCCCGTGGAATCCCAGTCATCCATGAAAGTCGCGTCAAGACCGTGCTTAGCGGCAAGCTCGATGAGCGTCTGGGTCCGGTAATAGAAGTCCTCATGCAGCACGTGGTGTTCTGCGCCCTCGGTGCGGTCGAACGTGAAGTCGAAGAACCCGTCGGCGGACATCACCCGGCCGACGTGAGCGAAGCACTGGTCGATGACCTCGATCGGGGAGTGGGAGAACACGCTGTGAGCGTGCACGAAGTCGAACGAGGCATCGGGCAGGAACTGCAGACGCAGGTCACTCACCAGTGTCAGGTGCGGCAATCTAGCCGCGATGCCTTGCTCGGCGATCGTGTCCTGGGCGGCGAGCAGGATGTCAGGCGATATGTCGATGCCGTAGTAATTGCCTGGCTCCAGGTAGTCGATGAACAGCCGGCCTGCCCGCAGGTTCCCGCAGCCGATCTCGAGCATCCGCATGTCGGGCTTGAGTCCGTGGCTCACCGCGTAGTCGAACTGCAGCTTCCCGAGTTCGAGCCAGGACTCGCGGGTGTGGCTGCCGACGGCTCCGTCGCGGCTTCGCGCGGCGTCGGAGCGCATCACCGCGCGGTAATAGCTGACGTGATCAGGAGACGTCACTCGCAGCCAGGCGTCGCGGCTACGGCGCTTCGCGTAGCCAGCGATCTTGCCGGGGTGCCTGAGCGCATAGCCGATCTTGAACGAGAGCCTGGAGCGGTCCTTGGAGTGCACCGACTTAGCCTATGGCCTCAAGCGCCCGCCGACGCGGGTTAGGCATCCGCGTCGGACGGCGCCGGCAGTTGCCGTCCCGACTGGCGGCTGGCGAGCCTGACCGCGAGTACCCGGGCCACGCCGACGCCTGCGCCGACCACGACCGCCCAGGCGATCGCCTCACCGATGGCGACCTTGCGATCCTCGGCCGCTTCTGGCGGCTGCTTGCCGGTGACCTTGGTCCAGGCGAAGGCGATCGCCTTGCGCGCGACAAAGGAGGCGGCCCCGCCCGCCATCGTGTTGATCGCCTTCCCGACGTAGTCGGTGCCCTTACCAGGCATTGCCGTCCTTCCGCTGGTGAGCGGCATCGACCGGACCGACCCCGTCCATCTCAGCCGCATGATCGTCAGGCTCATCATCGCACGCGGCGTCTGGCGCCGCCCGGCGCCCAGCGCCGGACGCGGCGGCGGCCGCTGCGATCGCGGCGGCGAGATCGTCTGGCCGCCGGGTAGCGATCAGCAGGTAAGGCCGGCTGGCTGGCCGCCCGGCGACGGCAACGTAAACGGACCTGGCGAGGTACGGCCTGACGAGCATGAAGGCGGCGGCGTCGGCGCTTGGCCCGCGCAGCGCGGCCGTCTGCGCGGCGTCCAGCGCGGAGACGTCGCTGACCTGGTCAATCGCGAGCCGGGCCGGACCCGCGCTGAGTTCGGTGTCGGTCACGCGCACCGCCACCGCTCCCCAGCTGGCGAACACGATCGCGAGCAGACCGCCTATAGCGAGGTAGATCGCCGCGCCAATGACTACGCTCAGACCTGCCACGAGCGTGGTTCCTAGGATGAGAACGCAAGTCGCCCCCACTAGCCACCATGAGGTGGGCACGCGCAGTCGTTCACGGTAGAGCAGCATTACCACACGGTAGTTGGTTACATGGAGGGATGAGCACGGACGGCGAAGGAACGGCCGGAGCGACACGCGGCCTGGCCAGCCGGCTCCGTGCCGCAGCGGTCGAGCGCACCAGGCGTGGCCGCGCGGTTATCCGCAGCCGGCTGGCCGGCGATGCCGTCGCGCCACGCGATATAGCCGGCGCGGGTTCGGCAGCCGTGGCGTCAGCGACCGCCGCTTCCGCGCAATCGGCCGCGATCCCCGCTGGCCCGCCGCCAGGGTCACGCGCCCGGCCTGCGGCGCTTGCGGCCGATCCGTCAGCGACCAGATCAGCCCAACACGGCGAAATTAGCTCACCCGAATCCGGCACAGAAAGCCAAGCCAGCACGGACGGCCCGAGCAGCACCGACGGCCGTGGTGGCGGCGACGGCCATGGCAGGCGGTTCGGGCCTGCCATCTTGCAGACCGCCGACGCGCACGTGCCCGCTCCGCTTGTGAGCGCGGCGGCCTGGGCGTGGCGCATCCTGCTGGTCGCCGCGGTCGTTTACTTCGCTTTCAAGGTGGCCGTCGCGCTGCGCCTGCTCGTGCTGCCGTTCATCGCCGCCGTGCTGCTTTGCGCGCTGCTGCAGCCGCTGGCCGGTCGTCTGACGCGGGCTGGCCTGCCGAAACTCGCGGCGACCTGGGTCACGCTGCTCATCGCGATCGTCGCGTTGTCCGGCGTTGGCCTGCTGATCGCCAATCAGGTGCAAGCGGGCTATCCCGCGCTCTCGGCCGAGGTGCTGAGGACCGTGCACCAGGTGCTGCACTACCTGGCGCGTCCGCCGTTCAGCCTCAACGGCGCGCGCCTCAATCAGCTATCCAGCAAGCTGCTTAACTATCTCGCGCAGCACAAGACCCTGGTCGCCGGCACGGTCCTCACGGGCGGCAAGTACTTCCTCGAGCTGCTGGCTGGCCTGGTCTTGACCATCTTCATCACGTTCTTCCTGCTCAAAGACGGAGACATGCTCTGGTCAAGGCTGATCAGCGGATTCCGCAGGTTCCGCGGCACCGGGCCAGAGGCGACCGAGCGATCCGAGCGGGCGAGCGGGGCCGCCTGGCACGCGCTGGTCAGGTACATCCACGGCACCACGATCATCGCGTTGATCCACGCGGTGCTGATCGGGTTCGCTCTCTGGCTGCTCGGGGTGCCGCTGGTCATGCCGATCGCGATCTTGGTGTTCATCGCGGCTTACGTGCCGTTGGTCGGCATCCTCGTCGTCGGCGCCCTCGCCATCTTGATCACGCTGGCCACGCAGGGCTGGCTGGCCGCCGTCATCCTGCTCGCCGTCTTCCTGGCGGAGAACCAGATCGAGAGCCATCTGCTGCAACCGCTGATCATCGGGCGGGCGGTGCGCCTGCACCCGCTCGAGGTCATCATCGTGCTTGCCATCGGGGGGATCGTGGCTGGTATCCCTGGCGCGATAGTGGCCGTTCCCACCGCTGCCGTCGTGTCCGCCGCATGGCGCAGTAGCCACGAGTCGAGGCGGCGCGAGCCGCCGAGCGAGCGACGCGGCAGAAAGCGGCGCCGTAAGGCCGACCTGCCGACATGACCGAGTTCAGCACATCCGAGTCAAGTAAACCCGAAACCGGAAAATCGCAGATCGGAAAATCGGAGAACGGAAAATCGGAGAACGGAGGACTGGGCGGACCTCGCGGCGTTGACGTGCTCGTCGTGCGCCTTGATCCTGGCTTGCCGTTGCCTGCCCGGGCCCATCCTGGCGACGCTGGCGTTGACCTCTACACGGCAATCGACTTCGAGCTTGGGCCTGGCGAGCGGGCCGTGGTCCCGACCGGGCTCGCGATCGCGCTGCCCGACGGTTACGCGGCGTTTGTCCACCCTCGGTCCGGTCTGGCGGCTGAATTCGGCGTGACCATGGTCAACACGCCCGGGACGGTTGACGCGGGGTACCGTGGGGAAATCAAAGTGATCATGTTCAATACTGATAGGAGCAGCCCGGTCCGCTTCACGCGTGGGGACCGGATCGCCCAGCTGGTGATCCAGCGAGTCGAGCGCCCTGTCTTCCACGAGGTGACCGAGCTACCTGGTTCCGGGCGGGGCAGCGGCGGGCTTGGCTCGAGCAGGATGCGGTAAACGAAGGCAGCGCAGTGCGGCGCAGCCAGTGAAACCAACAAGGCAATCGGATAAGGCAGGAGCGGACGCGTGTTGCGACGTCGCCGCCGCGAAGGCGATGACCACACCCAGATAGCAGAGCCATACGCCCGCGCCGACGAGGTCGACGTCGACGGGAACGGCCTGCCCGGCGCTAGCTACGGTCCTTGGGATATCGCCGACAATTTCCCCGCGACCGAGCGCGTCGACTGCGGCAGCCTGCTGATCCCGCTGCGCGATGGCTTTGACGTGCAGATCAATGTCGCGGAAGAACAGGATGCCTGGGTCGCCGTCGTGCACGAGCACAGCGGCATGCAACTGCAGGCGTTCGCCGCGCCGCGTACCGGCGGGCTGTGGAAAGAGGTCAGGCACGAGATCGTGGAGAACGTCGCCGAGTCTGGAGGCCGCTGCCAGGAGGCCGACGGACAGTTCGGCGTCGAACTCATAGCGCAGGTGCCGATCAGCGCGGAAGGAGAGACACCGGAGATCCAGCCGGTCAGGTTCCTCGGCTTCGACGGTCCCCGCTGGTTCCTGCGCGGAGTGATCTCCGGCCCTGGCGCCTCAGACAAGACGCTGAACGAAACGTTCGACGCCCTGTTCGCCGACGTCGTGGTGGTGCGTGGCGACTACCCGGCGCCGCCACGTGAGCAGCTCGAAATCCGGCTGCCTGAGGAGGCGCGCCAGGCGATCGAGGAGCACATGGAAACCGACCAGCCGGACTGGATACTGCCCGACCCGTTCACCCGGGGCCCGGAGATCACCGAGACCCGCTAGGCGGGGAAAGACAGCTAACCGCGCGAACCGCTCGCTAGCAGCTGGCCAAGCTCGGATTCGACATCCTCGCTGGTCACGAACAGCAGCTCGTCGCCCGCTTCAAGCGGGTCATCGCTGTTCGGCACGATCACCCGCCCGTCGCGCAAGATCGCGACCAGCGCGGTGTCGGCTGGCCAGGCGATTGCCCCGATACGCTGCCCGGCGAGCGGAGCGTCTTCTGGCATCGTCATCTCGACCAGGCTGGCGGCGCTCTGCCTGAACGTCATCAGCCTGACCAGGTCGCCGACGCTGACGGCCTCTTCGACGAGCGCGGAGAGCAGTCTCGGGGTCGACACCGCGACGTCAACCCCCCATGACTCGTTGAACAGCCATTCGTTGTTCGGGTGATTGATCCGCGCGACCACCCGAGGCACTCCGTACTCGGTCTTGGCAAGCAGCGAAACCACGAGGTTGACCTTGTCGTCTCCGGTCGCGGCGATGACCACGTTGCAGCGCTCGAGCGAGGCGTCATCGAGCGAGCTGATCTCGCACGCGTCAGCGAGCAGCCACTCGGCTCTCGGCACGCTGTACACCTTGATCGCCTTGGAGTTCTTGTCGATCAGCAGTACCTCGTGGCCGTTCTCGAGCAGTTCCTTGGCGATGGACCTGCCAACGGCGCCGGCCCCAGCGATCGCTACCCGCATTAGTGGCTACCCTTCCCCGGCGCGGCTGGCTTGGCGAAGATCGAGGCGATGTGCTTGATGTCCTCTTCCTTGGCGATCACGTGCAGCACATCGCCCTGCTGCAGAACGGTATTGGGACCTGGCACCAGCGCCTGGCCAAGCCTGGATATGAAAGCAACTCGCGCGCCGGCCGCCGACTCGAGCGTGCTCAGCTTCTCGCTCAGCC
>DATNEK010000198.1:0-8705 GCA_035553055.1 Streptosporangiaceae bacterium
TGAACGGCGGCCAGTTCGACATCCCGTTGAAGGACTTTCTCGCCCAACTCCGCCAGCACACCAAACTGGAGAAGGACTTCGATCACCGGCTTGCCGCGATCGCTGTACCCCACGCCGCGGCCGGCCAGGCGCGGGCGCTTACCGCCTACATCGCGTTCGCCAGCAAACTCGATGCGGCGCGACTGCGGGCCGCGCGGCAGGGTGCGACCGCGTATAAGCGCGAGATCGACGCCGAGAAGAAGACCGCGGCCAGCGACCCGTCCATCGCCGCCCTGGGCACCGCCGGATTCAGCCAATCGTGCACCGCGCGCTAGCTGCGGGAGGCCAGGGCTCGGGTGGCGGCTGGGGTTTTCTCGTCGGTGAACACGCAGCGGCGGCGGCGGACGGACTGAAGCAGGCCGATCGCCATCATGTCGGCGAACATGGCTGACCCGCCGTAGGAGACGAACGGCAGCGGCAAGCCGGTCACCGGCATGATCCCGATGTTCATGCCGATGTTCACGAACGCCTGCACGGCGAACCAGATCGCGATGCCGGAGGCCACCAGGGTGCCGAACTGGTCCTCGGCCTTGGTCGCGATCCGCAGAGCGCAGAAGAGCAGCAGCCCCAGCAGGCCGATCACGGCGCACGAGCCGACGAAGCCGAGTTCGTTGCCGACCACGGCGAAGATGAAGTCGGTGTGCTGCTCGGGCACGAAGCTGCCGGCGATCAGCTGGCTGTGGAACAGGCCGGTGCCGTGCATGCCGCCGGAGCCGATCGCGATCGTCGCCTGAGCCGCGCTGTAGCCGGTGCCGCGCGGATCGGCCGACGGATTGGCGAACGAGGTCAGCCTGCTGACCTGGTAGGCCTTGAGCAGATGAAGCTGGACGACCGCCGCAATCGTGACCGCGGCGGCGGCGAGCATGCCGACCAGCCAGCGCAGCCGGACGCCGGACAAGGCAACCAGTCCGACCAGGATCAGGACCATCACGATCGTGACGCCGAGGTCGGGCTCGGCCACGACGAGCAGGATCGGCACTGCCGCCACGCCTAGGGCCATGCTCACGGACTTCGCGCTTGGCCTGGTCTGACCGTGCCGCACGTCGGACAGCAGCATCGCGCTGATCACGATCACCGCGAGCTTGGCGAACTCGGACGGCTCGACCTGGAATCCGGCGCCGATCGAGATCCAGGACTTGGCGCCGTTCACGATCGAGCCGAGCGGGGTGAGCACGGCGAGCAGGCCGATGCAGGACACGATGTAGAGGATCGGCGCGTACAGCCTGAGCTGGCGGGCGTCGAGCGAGCTCACGATCAGCATCAGCACGACTCCGAGCGCGATATTCAGCAGTTGCTTCAGCAAGAACGCGTGCGGGTTGGCGCCCTGCTGGGTCAGCATCGGCTCGGTCGCCGACCAGATCAGGAGCGTGCCGACCAGGCTCAGCGCGACCACGGCAGCGAACAGCAGCCAGTCGGCCTGGCGCAGGGCTGAATCCCGGCCGGCCAGGCGAGCGCCGACCCACCGCAGCGCCGCAGCGGCCGGGGCGGGTCGAGTGCGAGGGTGTCCGCTAACCCAGCTCATCCGTGCGCCCCCTGCCCCTGCTTAGCGTGACCGGCTCTTTTTCCAAAACCCGAATTTCCCGTTGTCGACTTGCCTGTGGGTTTCGGGCCGTAGCCCTTCGGCGGCACGACCTGGCCGGCCTTGTTCAGGTGCGGGAGGCCGGGCAGGACGGCGCCGGGCAGGGCCGCCTTGTGGCCTTCAAGGCCGAACAGCCCGTCCCAGATCTCGCGGACGGCCGGGCCGGACACGTTCGCGCCGTAGCCGGAGTTCGGGATCATCACGACCGCGACGTACTTGGGGTGGTCACAGGGTGCGAACGAGGCGAACACCGAGGTCGACTGGTTGCCCTGGACCTGGGCGGTACCGGTCTTGCCGGCCACGCAGACCTGGCCGAGCGGGAACCCGCCGAAGGTGCCGGCCGCGGTACCGCTGGTGACCACGCCGGCCAGCGCGTGCCTGATGTAGGCGAGCGTGGACTTGGCGACCGGCAGGTGCCCGGCGACCGGCGGCGTGATCTTGCGGACGACCTTGCCGGTCGGGCCGATCAGCGCCTCGCCGACCCGCGGGCTGTACAGCGTGCCGCCGTTGGCCAAGGCGGCGTAGGCGCGGGCGAGCTGCAGCGGGGTCACCGAGACGTAGCCCTGGCCGATCGACGCGATTACCGACTGACCGGCCGTCCACACGTTGCCGTAGCGGCAGTCCTGCCACTCGATCTGCTGCACGTAGCTGCCATGTTCGCGGCCGAACTTGCACCAGTTCTGGCCCTGGTGCGCGTTGTCCTTCCAGAAGTAGTACAGCCACTGTCTGGTCGGCACGTGGCCAGGATTCTCCTCAGACAGGTCGACACCGGTAGTGCGGCCGAACCCCCAGCGAAGCTCCATTTTCTGCATCTCCTGCACCGGGGCCCGCGGTGAGGTGACCGTGTCGTCGCGTACCTTGTCGCGCAGATAGATGTTGTAGGCGAGCCGGTAGAAGACGGTGTCGCAGGAGACCACGAGCGCGGTGTAGAAGCTCATCGGGCCGAGCGAGGGGTTGCCGTCGTTCTTGTAGGTCCGGCCGCCGATGGTCACTCCCGCCGGGCAGTCGTAGGTGCCGTTCAGTGAGTAGCCCGCCGCCACGGCAGCGGCGACCGAAGTCACCTTCCACGTCGATCCTGGCGCGTACTGGCCCTGGGTGGCCCGGTTGAGCACGGGCTCGCCGTCCTTGGTGGCGAATAGCCGGCTGAACTCGCGTGGCGTGATGCCGCCGGTCCAGACGTTCGGGTTGTAGGTCGGGTAGCTGGCCATCGCGAGCACCCGGCCGGTGGTAGTCATCACCACGGCCGCGCCGCCGTTGCTAGTCGGGCTTCCCGCGAACTGGCTCTTGCGCACCGCATCGGCCAGCGCCGTGTAGGTGTCCTGCTGCAACGCCGCGTTGATGCTCGTGACCAGGTAGTCGCCAGGCCGCGGCTTCACGCCGCTTAGCGTGCCGGTCACCTGCCCAGCCGCGTTGACCGCGAGCCGCTTGACGCCGGGGACACCGCGCAGCGCCGAGTCGTACTGCTGCTCGAGCCCGGCCTGGCCGACGAGGTCGACCGCGGAGAAACCGGTCACCGGCAGCCCCTGGGCCTTAAGCTCGCCGGCCGTGATCGGCTGGAGATAGCCGATCACCTGCGACATATTGGTGGAGATCGGCTGGTGGTAGTGGGTCACCGGCTGGATCGCCGCGGTGACGCCGGGGTAGAGCCGCTGATCTTCGAGCACCTGAAGCGCGATTTTGGCTGGCACGTGCTCGGCAACCGGAATCGGCTGATATGGCGAGCCAGGCCAGCACGGCTGGCCGACTTTCGCGGTGCAGAGCCTGACGTCGCGGGTCATCACGGCCGGCTTGACGTGCAGCAGGCCGGCCAGCCTGCGGAGCACGGATGCTCCCCCGTCGGCGAGTTGCCATAGCCTCGGCAGGCTTACCGAGATGACGAGCGCCGGATGGCTGTTAACAATCGCAGACCCGAGGTCGGTGAGTACCGGGCCGCGCACAGGTGGCTCGATGACCTGCCTGACTCGCTCGGAACTCGCCTGCGCCGCGTACGCCGAGGCACTCTTGACCTGGATGTACCACACCCTGACCAGCAGCCCTGACAGCATGGCGGCTACTACCACGGACAACACGATCAGCCGTGGCCGCGAGGCCGGGATCATCGCTCCCCTCCGATCTTCCTGCTGACCCGCCAGACCGCCGATCGGCCGCCCGCACGCCGAGGGAACGGCAGCCATCGCAGGTACCGGCGTTTCTTGCCCCACCGAGCTGCCTTCAGACGGCGGCCACGCCGGCCGCCGCCTGCTGGCGCGCCTCCGCCGAACTGGGCGGACCTGAGCCTCGATCCGGCCAGCCAGGGACCGCTGGCTGACCGAGCCGAACCCGACGAGAGCCTCGGCAGCGAGGGACCGCTGGCTGACCGAGCCGAACCCGACGAGAACTTCGGCAGCGACGGCCGACCGGGGCTGGTGCGCGGCGCCCTCGGCAGACCCGACCCGAACGCGATGCTCGGCGTCTGACGCGGGGCGGTCCTGCCACCCCCAGGCAGGCCGCCTCTGCCGAACCGAATGCGAGGCACGCCACGTCTGGCTGCCCGGCCGGATCCCGGCAGCCCGCCGGTGCCAAAGGAGATCTTGGCTGTGCCCGGGCCGGATGGCTGGTCCTTCGTCGCCTGGTGTCCGCCTGACCGCCCACCCGATCGCGGGCCAAAGGCGATCTTGGACGCCCCGCGTCCGTTCGGGCGGGAGCGAGCACTGCCGGGAAGGCTCCCGGTACCAAAAGCGATCTTCGGCACTCCGCGTCCGCTCGCGCGGCCACTACCGGGAAGGCTCCCGGTACCGAACGCGATCTTCGGCACGCCAGGATCGGCCGCCGGACCTGCGGGGTGAGTTGCGCCCCCGCCGCCGAACGCGATCTTGGGTACGCCAGGGCTGCGCGAAGACGGCGCCTGGCCCGCCGCGCCCGCCAGGCTCTCCCTGGCCGCCGAGCCCGCCACGCCCGCGTCGGGTCTGAGCCTGCCAAGCCCCGATGGCGAGGCGGGAGCGGTCGAACCTGTCGCCGGGCGGAGCCCGGCGGGCCTGCTGCCGACCCAGACCGCGCCCTTCCGAGGCTCGGCGCCGGTCAGAGCCGCGGTGAGCCTGGCCTGCTCCCTGCGGGCCTTGCGGGTGGTGGCCGGACCGCTCAGCCAGCCGACAGCACCGACCGCCGGCACGCTCCGCTCCGAATCGCCGGTCAGCCAGCCGCCTACGCCGACGCCAGCCGGCGCGTGCCTGGTCTGCCGCAGCCTGGTCAGCCGCGCCAGCCCCATCGGCGTGGCGCTGCCGCCGGTCTCGAACGCTGGTGAGTCATCGAGCGGGCTGAAGCTCACGCCGAGCGCGACCGCGATCCTCACCGTAGCGAACAGCACAACGGGAATGAGCACCACGTCATAGATCACGCCAGAAGGCAGTAGCCGCACCACGGTGGCCAGCGTGACCTGCGGGGTGTCGAGCACGACGACCAAGCCGCCAACGAGCAGCTCGCCAGCGACGGCCGCGCCGGCGGCGGCCGCGAGCGCTGCCACCGCCGAGCTGCGCAAGGTGAAGCTGAATCGTCCTGACACATAACCGACGAGACAGAACACAAGCGCGTACTGGCCAATCAGCGCGGTGGACGGCGGGGCCAGGTCGAGCGCGAGTCCAGCGCCAAAGCCCGCGATCAGTCCAGGCTCAGGGCCGCCGACGAGGCCGATCGCTACGACGCAGAGCAGCACGAGGTCGGGTACGCCGCCGCCAGGCAGCGGCAGCCCGTTGACGATGGTGAGCTGCGATAGCAGCACCGCGGCCAGGGCCGCGACCACGACGATCAGGCGCTTCACCGGCAGCCCACCGCTCACGACCTGGGGCTGGCTGGCGAAGGCGACGCGCTTGGGCTGCGGCTCGGCGACGGGCTGGCCTTCGGCTTGCGCGCGGGTGGCTTGGGCGGTTTGGGCGGCAGGACAGAGAAGTGCGGGTCACGCCGAGGCGGCGTGATCACGATGCCAACCACGTCGAGGGCGGCGAAATCCGCGTAGGGGCGGACCAGCGCCTGCGCGGTGAGCGCGCCTGCCCCGTTCCGCACCGACACGATCTGCCCGACCGGCACACCGGGCACGAACGGCCGGTCGTGCACCGACGCGGCGGTCACGAGCTGCTCGCCCGGGGTCAGCACCGCGCCGGGGTTGAGTACAGCAAGCTTGAAAAGACCCGCGCTCTGGCCCGAGCCGCTGCCGGTGACCCAGCCGATCTGCCCGCTCGGCGCCAGCCTAACGCCGACCACCGAGCTGGCAGCGCTGGCCAGCAGCACGGTGCAGGTGGTGGCGCCGACCGAGATCACCTGGCCCACCAGGCCGTCTCCGTCGAGCACGGTCTGCTGCGGACGCACCCCGTCGGCACTGCCGGCGTTCAGCGTCACGGTCCGCTGGTAGCCCTGGCCGAACCCGATGACCGACGCCGTCACCACCCGGTATCGGCCCGCCCCAGCCAGCTCGAGCAGCCGGCTGAGCTCGTGGTAGTCGTGCTTGCTCAGCTCGGCGGCGCTCAGCTCCGCGCGCATGCGCGCCAGCTTCCGCTGCAGGCTCGGCACCTGGCCGCCGCCGGCTCCGGCCAGTCCGCCTCCGACGAACCTGCCGATCGGCGCTGTCGCGGTGCCGACAATGCGCTCCGCACCGCCGAACACCGAGCTGGCCACGTGCCGCATTACCCGAATCACCGGCGATGAGCCGTTCTGGTAGTTGACGGCTATCAGCGCGAGCGCCGCGAGCAGCGCCACGCCGAGCAGCAGCCTTGTACGTCGCGTGTCGCGCACGGCAACTGCTCCCGCGATCAGCGACGCGACTCAGGCACGAGCACCTGACGCAGCGTGTCGAAGTCCTCCACGCACTTGCCGGTGCCGAGCGCGACCGAGTCAAGCGGGTTGTCGGCGAGGTGGATCGGCATGCCGGTGTCTTCACGCAGTCGCTGGTCGAGCCCTCGGAGCAGGGCGCCGCCGCCGGTCAGCGCGATGCCGCGGTCCATCACATCGCCAGCCAGTTCAGGCGGGCACTTGTCAAGCGTGGTGCGCACCGCGTCGACGATCACCGCGAGCGGCTCAGCGATCGCGTTCCTCACCTCGGCCGCCGAGATGACGATCGTCTTCGGCAGGCCGCTCACCAGGTCGCGACCGCGGATCTCGGCGCTCGGCTCTTCGGTGGCCGGATACGCGGAACCGAGCGCCATCTTGATCTCTTCCGCAGTGCGCTCGGCGAGTGTAAGCGAGTACTCCTTCTTGCCGAAGTTGATGATCGCCTGGTCGAGTTCGTCACCGCCAACCCTGATCGACTGGGCGGTCACGATGCCGCCGAGCGAGATCACCGCGACCTCGGTGGTTCCGCCGCCGATGTCCACGACCATGTTGCCGGTTGGCTCGTTGACCGGCAGTCCGGCGCCGATGGCCGCGGCCATCGGCTCTTCGATGATGTACACCCGCCGGGCACCAGCCTGGTGGCCGGCTTCCTTGACGGCGCTTTGCTCAACGCCGGTAATTCCGCTGGGCACGGCGATGACAATGCGCGGTTTAGCGAGGCCGCCGCGCCTGTGGACTTTCTGGATGAAATACCGCAGCATTCGCTCGGTCACATCGAAGTCGGCGATAACGCCGTCTTTCAGCGGACGGACGGCGATGATGTTTCCTGGCGTCCTGCCGATCATGCGTTTCGCTTCGAGGCCGACCGCTACTATCTGACCAGTATTCGTATTGAGAGCTACGACTGAGGGTTCATTCAGAACAATTCCGCGGCCTCTGACGTACACGAGCGTATTGGCGGTGCCGAGGTCCACAGCCATGTCACGGCCAAGAAAGCCCATAGCGTTGCTCATCTGGAACGAGAACCTTCCCTCAGGTCAACCGATCGTTCTGTGTCACGCAGCCCGCGTCCGGCGCCCATGTCCCCACGCAAGCCGCATCCTTCGCAATGTGCGCTATCATGCCCAGTCTGTATGATGTGTAACATATGGGGCACATCGTACATATCACCATGCGTACGTATTGCCCGCGAGAGATCGGGTGGCCAGCCGATGCGATCCGCAGACATTGAGAGTACCCGGCCAGCCGGACCCGCCCTCCACCGGGCGTGCCTTAACGGGAAGACTAGCCGCTAACCGTTGCAATAACATTAAGATGAGTTTTCCACCCGATGGCCCAGCCATATTCCGGTTACCCAGAGCAAGGCGAAAATACCGCCGAGAATATACATCGCCGGCAGCACGGTGCCCGCGACGATCACCAGCACCTGCAGCAGGCTGCCTCCCACCAGCGTAACCGGCAAGAACCGCCTGGCAAGGCCCCCGAGCACCATCGCGGCGACGGCAGCGATCCCAGCGGCCAGCCCGGCCGACAGCGGCGTCACATGCTCGAGCTTGATAGCCGGGACGATCGTCAGCGCGATCACGATCGCTTCGAGAAACAGCACGGTGGCGCTGAGCCTGCTCATCCGGTGGCTGCCCCGCCTCCGCCATAAGACAGCAATGCTCTGGCGTCGCCGGCGGTGGCCACCGAGCCGGTGATCAGCACCATAGCGCCGGCCGATGCCAGCGACTCGGCGTCCCCTGAGGCGACGAGCCCGGCCAGCGGACCCCCGATCTGGCTGGCCGCTTCATCGGCGAGGCCGACGGCTACCTCGATGGCGTCGTCGAGACGCTCGGCCACGTGCACCCGGTCAGGTCCGAACGCGGTCCTGGCCAACTCGGCAAGTTCGATCGCCGGCATCGACCGCGGCGAAGAGTTCGTGGTCACCACGACACCGGCGGCGACCGGCTCAAGCGCGTCAAGCACGCCAGCCACATCCTTGTCGGCGCTGATCGCAAGCACCGCGACCGCCTCGGCGGGACCGAACGACTCGGTGAGCGCGGCTGCGGTCGCCGCCATGCCCGCCGGGTTGTGCGCCGCGTCGACCACCACGAGCGGGCTGCGCCTGACGATCTCAAGGCGACCTGGCGACGACATCATCGCGAAAGCGGTTCTGACCAGGTCATCGTCGAGCCGGCCGTCGTGCGAGCCAGCACCTTGAACTGACGCCGTCTCGCCGTTCGCCTCGGCTGGCATGAGGCTGAGCGACCCGGCGGCACCGGAGAACGCCTCAACCGCCGCCAGCGCG
>DATNEK010000199.1:0-13348 GCA_035553055.1 Streptosporangiaceae bacterium
CGGTACCGCATATGAGCACTCCGCTGACATTCCCGGCCTCGTCCTTCACTGGCCGATGCGCGAAGCTGACGAACAGTTGCTCGGGGTCGTGACCAGGCTGGCAGATCCATATCTCTGCTTCAAGGCCCGCCGATGGCCGCCCGGTGTGAGTGACGTCCTCGATCACCTGAAGTTGTTCCCGCGTCAACTCCGGTATGGCCTCGCGCATCGGGCGCCCGATGAGCTCGCGGCAGTTGACGATCCGCTTGTACTCCTCGTTCGCGAACTCGTACACGAGATCGGGCCCGGATACGTAGGCAGCCGCTACCGGCAAGTCCACCAGAAGTTCGCGATTCAGCGTGAACTCGGCGGTGTCACCTGCCCGCCTGGCACCAGGCTGTGCAGCGATCATGTCCCCATAGCAGCCCCCACTGCCTCACCGAGAGCCTATCCGCAGCTCAGGCGTTGATCGGCCGGGCCTGTACGTCGGGGAGTCCGGCATAATGGCGAAAACTTCGCCGACAGTGGAGGAGGGGTGACGGTGGCGGCAAGCTACGACTTCATCATCGTTGGCGGTGGCTCGGCCGGGTGCGCGCTGGCCAGCCGGCTGTCGGCTGACCCCTCGCGCCAGGTGCTCGTGCTCGAGGCTGGCCGGCCAGACTACAAGTGGGATGTGTTCATCCACATGCCGGCCGCGCTGACGTTCCCGATCGGCAGCAGGTTCTACGACTGGCGGTACGAGTCTGAGCCTGAGCCGCAGATGAACGGCCGCCGGATTTACCACGCGCGCGGCAAGGTACTCGGCGGGTCAAGCAGCATCAACGGGATGATCTTCCAGCGCGGCAACCCGATGGACTACCAGCGGTGGGCCGCCGAACCCGGCATGGCCGACTGGGATTACGCGCACTGCCTGCCGTACTTCAAGAAGATGGAGACCTGCCTGGCCGGCGGTGACGCGTATCGCGGCGTCGACGGGCCGCTGCTGCTTGAGCGCGGCCCGGCGACCAACCCGCTGTTCGGGGCGTTCTTCGAGGCGGCGCAGCAGGCCGGTTACCCGCTGACCGACGACGTCAACGGGTACCGGCAGGAGGGATTCGCCCCGTTCGACAGGAACATCTACCGAGGCCGGCGCCTGTCAGCCGCCCGTGCCTACCTGCATCCGGTTGCCCACAGGCCTAACCTCACAGTCGCCACCCGCGCCTTCGTCACGAAGATCCTCTTCGATGGCACCAGGGCCGTGGGCGTCGAGTACCGGCGGCGCGGCCAGGTACGGCAAGCCCGCGCTGGCCAGGTCATCCTGTGCGGCGGCTCGATCAACTCGCCCCAGCTACTGCAGCTTTCCGGCATCGGCCCGGCTGGGTTGCTGCGCGGGCTCGGCATCGACGTGGTCGCTGACCTGCCGGGCGTCGGCGAGAACCTGCAGGACCACCTCGAGGTGTACGTGCAGTACGCCTGCAAGCAGCCGGTGAGCATGGCGCCGGCGCTGAAGTGGCGCAACCGCCCGATGATCGGCGCGAAGTGGCTGCTTGGCCGCTCCGGCCCCGGCGCGACGAACCACTTCGAAGGTGGTGGATTCGCCCGGTCGAACCAGGACGTCGCTTACCCCAACCTGATGTTCCACTTCCTGCCGATCGCGATCAGGTACGACGGTTCGGCTCCGGCGGGCGGGCACGGCTACCAGGTGCACATCGGCCCGATGTACTCAGACGCGCGCGGCTCGGTCAAGATCACCTCGGCCGACCCGGCCGTCCATCCGGCGCTGAGGTTCAACTACCTGTCAACCGACACCGACCGGCGGGAGTGGGTGGAGGCGATCGCGGTCGCGCGCCACATACTCGGCCAGCCAGCCCTGGCCGAGTTCAACGCCGGTGAGATCTCACCAGGCCCGTCGGTGCGGACCGACGAGGAAATACTTGACTGGGTCAGGCGAGACGGCGAGACCGCGCTGCACCCGTCCTGCACCTGCGCGATGGGAACCGGCCCGATGTCGGTAATCGACCCGGCCACGATGGGAGTGCACGGCATCGACGGTCTCAAGGTCGTCGACGCCTCGGTGATGCCGCAGGTCACGAACGGCAACATCTACGCGCCAGTCATGATGATCGCGGAAAAATCCGCCGACCTTATTCTCGGCAACGGGCCGCTAGCCCCGATCCACGTCGACTTCTATCGCCACCAGCCGCCGGGTCCTGGCGAACGCAGCTAGCACGCGATGAGCACCTTGCCGACCGCGCCGGCCTGAACGGCGTCCTGCGCGGCGACCACGTCGGCGAGGTCGTACCTGTGCACAGGCAGCTCGCTGAGCGCGCCGTCGCGCAGCGCGGCGGTAATGTCGGCCGCGGCCTGGTCGAGCGCTTCTGGCGGCACCCCGTACAGCAGCACGAACCTCAGCACCACATTGGCGTTCATGCAGGCGCGCACAGGCAGCGCCGGTTCGGCCGCCGTCGATGCGTAGGTGATGATCTCGCTGTTGGGTTCGAGCACCGCAAGGTCGAGCCCGAGGTTCGCGTCGAGCGACAACTCGATTACCCGGTGCACCGGCCCGAATGCCTTGATCGCGTCGGCCGCGCCAGGTTCCCTGTAGTTGACCACCAGGTCGGCGCCGGCCTTGGTGGCAAGCTCAGCCTTCTCCGGTCCGCTCACCGTGGTGACCACCCGCGCGCCCGCGTGCTTGGCCAGCTCGATCGCGAAGTGGCCAACCGCGCCGGCGCCGCCAGCCACGAGCACCGTCCGCCCGCGAACCGGCCCGCCGGCGAACAGGCAGCGGTGCGCGGTCATCGCCGGCACGCCAAGGCTCGCCGCCAGCTCGCCTGAGATGCCATCGGGCAGCGCTACTGCCTGCCGGTCGGGCACCACGCTCCACTGCGCCGCCGTGCCCCACTTCCGCCCGGCCGCCGCGAGCCACGTCCAGACCCGCTGGCCGACCCGGCCCGCATCGACCCCGTCGCCGACCGCGTCGATCACGCCGGCACCGTCGTGGTGGGGGATCTGGAACCCGTCGATCGGGCGCGCCGTCAGACCGCTGCGCGACTTCCAGTCGGTCGGATTCACCCCTGAGTATTCGATCCTGACTCGGACTTCGCCCGGCCCGGGTTCCGGGGTCGGCACATCGGTGACTCGCAACACGTCCGCGCTCGCGCCAATTTCCTCATACACCGCAGCTCGCATGGGGCGATCATCGCATGATGCCAGCCATCGAGCACACTAGGCCGATGAGATGCGATGATCCCCGCGACCCGCGTGGCCTGCGGCGCGACGCCCCGCTCCTTGACGGCTGGCTGCGCGCCACTGAGCTGGGCCGCCTTGGCCGGCTCAACTCGATGGCGGTGCCCGGGCATAAGCAGCGTCAGGACCTGACCGGCGCGGTCAACGCGGGCGACTTCCCGCTGTACGGCGGCCTCGACGCGATCAAGCACGCGGACGTCACGCGCGCCGACGCCGAACGCAGGGCTGCCGCGCTCTGGGGCGCCAACTGGTGCAGGTTCTCCGTGGCCGGCTCGACCCACGGCAACCAGGCGCTCGCGCTCGCGGTTGGCTCGCCCGGCCGGGAAATCATCGTCACCCGTATCCTGCACCGATCGTTGCTGCTCGGACTGGTTCTGGCCGGCCTCAAGCCGGTCTGGGTGCGGCCGGAGGTTGACCCCTCGACCGGGCTTCCTGGCGCCGTGACGGTCCCGACCGTGCGGGCGGCGCTGCGTGAGCACCCCGATGCCTGCGGCGTGTTCCTCGGCGAGCCGTCCTACGTCGGCACGATCGGCGATCTGGCAGGCAACGCGGCCGCCGCGCACGACGCGGGCGTACCGCTGCTCGTCGACGCCGCCTGGGCGGCGCACCTTGGTTTCCACCCTGAGCTGCCGCCGCACGCGCTCGCGGCTGGCGCCGACGGCATGGTCACAAGCGCGCACAAGGCGCTTCCCGCCTATACACAGGGCGCGCTCGTGCTAGCTCGCACCGGGCGCCTGAGCGCGGCCAGGCTCGGCCGGGCGTTCGAGGCCATCCACACCACAAGCCCGGCCGGCACGATCATGGCCAGCATTGACGCCGCGCGAGCGCTGCTTGCCAAGGAAGGTGAGGACCTATGCGGACGGCTGCTCACCCTGGTCGCCATGGCCAAGAAACGGCTGCGCCAGGTTCCGGACGTCGGCGTGCTCGACGGCCAGGGCGTCGAGCCGACCAAGCTCGTCATCCTGATCGCCGGCACCGGCGCCTACGGCTACACGATCGAAAACGACCTCGTCGCCGCCGGGATGCCAGTCGAGAGCGCGGACCGGGACACAGTCATCCCGATCATCACGCTCGCGGACGATGAGGACAGCGTGGATGCGTTCCTCGACGTGCTGATCGCCTCGATCGAGCGGCACAGGGCAACGCCGCGCACACCGGGAATCGCCGCCTCATGGACCGTCGTTCCAGAGGTCGTGATGTCCCCGCGAGATGCTTTCTTCGCCGATAATGAGACCGTTGGCGCCGACGCCGCCGTGGGAAAGGTCAGCGCCGAGCTGATCGCGCCCTATCCGCCCGGAGTGCCGGTGCTTGCTCCCGGCGAGCTGATCACCGCCGAGGCGGTCGCTTCGCTGCGTGAGATCAAGGCTGACGGCGGGCGAATCGCCTACGCGGCCGACCCGTCCCTGGAGACGTTGCAGGTGATAGTCCGGTAGTGCTGTGCTTAGACTGTCGCACGGATTGATCAACGCCGCTTGATCAACGCCGCTTGATCAAGGAGCCCACGTGGACGAGTCAGCAGTCGAGCCTGGGTCAGCGCAGGATCCGCTGACCGACGCGATGGCCATCGCGCGGGGGGCCTTGCAGGCCGGAGTCGGGCTGAAGCTGCTCGGCGGGCTGGCCGTGCGGGTCATCTGCCCTGACTATCCGCCTCGGCTGCGGCGGGATCAGGACATGGACTTCGCCTGCCTGTCCAAGGAGCGCAAGAAGGTAGCGGCGCATCTGGAGAAAGCGGGCTGCCAGCCGGACAAGAGGTTCAACAGCCTCAACGGGGACCGGCAGATGTACTTCACCGCGCCTTCCGGCCGGCCGATCGACGTGATGGTCGACAAGCTCACGATGTGCCACACGCTGGACTTGCGGCCGTCGTTCGCCAGGCTGCCGCACACCGTTGACGTGGTCGATCTGCTGCTGTCGAAGCTGCAGATCGTGGAGCTCAACGAAAAGGACGCGCGCGACATCGTCCAGTTGCTTTCCTGCCAGCCGATCAGGCGGACGGGCGAGGTGGCGAGCGAGCCCGGTATCGACGCCGGGCGGTTCGGCCAGGTGCTCGGGGCGGACTGGGGCTGGTGGCGAACGGTCACAGGGAATCTCGACAAGCTGCCGGGGCTGCTCGGCGAACGGCCGGAACTCGCCCAGCCGGGGATGCCGTTCAAGCCGGTCGAGCAGGCGGCGTCGCTGCGGAAGCTGGCCGAAGAGACGCCTAAGAGCATGAAGTGGCGGATGCGAGCCGGGGTCGGCGACAAGGTGCGCTGGTACGAGCTGCCGGAAGAAGTAGCTCACTGAGAAATACCTTCGCTTTTGTACCGAACCGGTGCTTGACGCCCGGTTGAGCCAACTGCTAAACCGTTGGTTAAGCGACGGGTGCAGGGGCGGCGCATCGGATGAAGATTTTCTTTGCCACGGACATCCATGGATCGGAAACCTGCTGGCGCAAGTTCCTCAACGCAGCCGCTTTCTATAAGGCTGATCTGGTCATTCTCGGCGGCGACGTGACCGGCAAGGTGATGATCCCGATCGTCGCCTACACCGGTTACTGGCAGACCACCGTGCGCGGCGAAAC
This sequence comes from Streptosporangiaceae bacterium, assembly GCA_035553055.1. Classification (GTDB taxonomy): domain Bacteria; phylum Actinomycetota; class Actinomycetes; order Streptosporangiales; family Streptosporangiaceae; genus Chersky-822. Next base: position 5,765 of record DATNEK010000199.1, read on the forward strand.
CATCCGCATGGAAACGCGAGAGGAACTGGCTGAGGTCGAGCGTCAGATCCGCGGCAGAGGCTCCTACCCCGCCATCGTCACCCCGGATGAGCTGACTGTGCTCAGCGAGACCGAGGGTGAGGTCGACCGCCGGTTCAGCCTCGAGATGATGCACTCACTTGACCGCTGGCTCGACATGGCCGACGGCAAGCTCCGCGGCGGCGAGATCGGCTGCATTCTCAACGGCGGCAACGACGACATCTTCGAGATCGACCAGATGATCGAGTCATCGCCGTGCGTCACGTTCGCCGAGGGCAAGCTGCTCGACCTCGATGGGTTCAGCATGATCTCGATGGGCTGGACCAACCCGACGCCGTGGGACACGTTCCGAGAGGCACCTGAAGACGAACTCGCGGCCAAGATCGAGGCTATCGCGACGCAGGTGCCCGACATGGGGCGGGCGATCTTCAACTTCCACGCCCCGCCCTACGGCACCGGTCTCGATGAGGCGCCAGCGCTCGACGCGAGCCTGCGTCCGATGCACGGCGGCGCGGTGATGAAGCCGGTCGGCTCGACGGCGGTGCGCGACTCGATCGTGGCGCACCAGCCGCTGCTCTCGGTGCACGGCCACATTCACGAGAGCCGCGGTGTCAAAAGGATGGGCAGGACCCTGGCCATCAATCCAGGCAGCGTCTACGGCGACGGCGTGCTGCAGGGCGCGCTGATCGACCTCGATGCCAAGAAGGCCAAGGTCAAAAGGTACTTGCTGGTCAACGGCTAGTAGGAGGCAGAATCACATGGCCGCAGAAGCAGTCGGCACGCAGGCGCCGACCCTCTTCCTGAGGAAGGCGACCGGCCTGGTCAGAGGCTGGTCAGTGCGGGACTCGATGATCTATGCCTGCCTGGCGACCAATTTCGTGACTCTCGCGATCTATGAGTTCGCGTTCGCCGCCCCGGCGTTCCCTAAGGGTCAGATCCTCACCTCGGTGGTGATATCGGGTATCTGGGTTTCGTTCCTTGTCGTCGCGTACGCCGGCCTGGTGGTGACGATTCCGCGGGCCGGCGGTGACTACGTCTGGCAGACCCGGATACTCAACGGCGGCCTGGGCTTCGTGATGGCGGCTACTGGCTGGTGGTTCATCCTCTGGCTGTGGGCGCCGATCTACGGCAACATCTTGTCGGTCCAGTTCTTCGAGCCGATCTGGGCGACTCTGAAATGGACATGGCCGGGCGGAGGTGCCGCGTGGTTCGGCACCCACACCGGCATCTTCGTGGTCTCGCTGATCACGATTGCCCTGGCCGGGCTGCTCGTGTCCATCGGGATGGGCGGATACGCGAGATTCCAGAAGTGGTGCTTCTACGGCGGGCTGTTCGGCTTCGCCGTGATCGTGGTGCTGCTGCTGGTCAACAGCCACACCGCGTTCGTGAACTCGTTCAACCTAGAGGCGCACAAGCTCTTCGGCATCAACAACGCCTACGGGGCTACCAACAAGGCCGCGTCCAAGATCGCCGGATACGCTCCGACGAAGCTCGGCTTCGGGCCGCTCGGGCCGACGATGCTGCTCGTGCCGGTCATGATGTTCTTCATCCTGTGGCCGAACTGGGGCGCCACGCTTTACGGGGAGATCCGCGGCGCGAGCGATTTTCGGCGCGTGCTCACCGGCATGTTCGGCGGCCTGTGGATCACCGTCGCGCTGACCGTGGTCTTCCTGCTGCTGATCGACAAGACCATGGGCTGGGCCTTCTACCAGAACGCCAACCAGGCCAACTTCAACGTCGTGTCGCCGCTCCCGATCTGGCCATACCCGGTGCTGTTCGCCGGCTGGCTGGTGCACAATGCCGCGTTCCAGGTGATCTTGATCTTGATCATGAGCCTGTGGTTTTTCGGCTGGGTGGGCACGCTGTTCCTGTCCTCGACCAGGGTCATCTTCGCCGCGGCGTTCGATCGGGTGCTGCCCGACCGGGCCGCCGAGGTGTCTGAGAAGCGCAAGGTGCCGTTCTATTCGCTGATCTTGATGCTGCTCCCCGCGGTGGCGCTGAGCGCCGTCTACGCGTACAACACCACGTTCGTCAAGTACACCTATGACGCGACGCTCGTGATCGCGGTGACATTCTTGTTCAGCGCGATCGCCGTGGTGCTGCTGCCCTTCATCAAGAAAGACTTGTGGCAGGCATCCCCGGCCAGCAAGATCAAACTACTCGGCGTGCCGGTCGTACCGGTAGCCGGCTGGGTCACGATCGGACTGCTCGGCTTCAACCTGTATGAGTGGCTCACGAACAATAGCTACTACGTGAACCTCCACCCGTCGCTGGTGTTCATGGGCTGCATGTACGCGCTTGCCATCATCGTGTACGTCGTCGCCTTCTACGTGCGCAGGCGGCAGGGCATCGACCTGAGCCTGGTGAACAAGGAGATCCCGGTCGAGTAACTGGTATTGAAACGGGCCGGCAGAATTCGCTGATCTGAGGGGTGAACACGTGCGTGCCCGGGCTGTGATCGTCGGGGCTGGGATCGTCGGCAACAGCCTGGCCTATCATCTGGCGCAACTTGGCTGGCGCGAGCTTGTCCTCGTCGACAAGGGGCCGATGCCTAACCCGGGCGGCTCGACCGGGCACGCGTCGAATTTCATCTTCCCGATCGAGTACAGCAAGATGATGATGGAGCTCACGGCGGACTCCACCGAGCAGTACAAGCAACTCGGCGTCTTCACCGAGTCGGGGGGCATCGAGGTCGCCAGGACGCCGGAGCGGATGATCGAACTGCGCAGGCGCTGCACCCAGGCCAAGGCGTGGCAGATCCCGGCCGAGCTCCTGGCCCCAGCGCGGGTACGCGAGCTCGTGCCGTTCCTGGACGACGCTGTGATACTCGGCGGTGCTTACTTCCCGACCGTCGGAGTGGTCGACTCGCTGCGGGCCGGCACGCTGATGCGCGAGCACGCCCAGGCGTCCGGCGCGCTCACGGTGCTCGCGAACACCGAAGTGCTCGGCATCGCCACCGCGGCCGACGGCGCCGGGGCTGGCCGGGCCGGCGGCCGGGTGATCGGAGTCCGCACCACGGCCGGCGATATCGACACCGACATCTGCGTGATCTGCTGCGGCGTCTGGTCACCGAGACTGGCCGCGATGGCTGGCGCCAGGATCCCGCTGACCCCGGCCGTGCACCAGATGATCAGCGTCGGACCGATCGCGCTGTTCGACGAGACGCCAGGCGAGATCAGCTATCCGATCGTGCGCGACGTCGACGAGAACATGTACGAGCGGCAGCACGGCGGCGATATGGAGGTCGGCTCTTACGCGCACCGCCCGATCATCGTCGACCCTAACTCGATTCCGTCGATTGAGGCGGCTGTGCTTTCCCCGACCGAACTGCCGTTCACGCCGGACGACTTCGACCCCCAGCTTGAAAAATCCCTGGAGTTGATGCCGGATTTGCTGGGCGATGAACGTGCCGGTATTCGTTATGCGATTAATGGCTTGATCTCGATGACGCCGGACGGGCATCCCGCTATCGGGGAGACGCCTGAGGTCGCGGGCTTGTGGTCGGTCGCGGCGAGCTGGATCAAGGAAGGACCGGGGATCGGCCGGGCGGCGGCCGAGTGGCTGACCGGCGGGACGCCAGAGATCGACATCCACGAAGCCGACATCAGCCGGTTCTACCCGCACCAGCGGACATCCGCCCACGTCACTGGCAGGGCGGCCGAGGCGTTCAACAAGATGTACGGGATCGTCCATCCGGCCGAGCAGTGGGAGTCAGGGCGTCCGTTGCGGTTGCCGCCCGCCTACGAGGCGGAGCGGAACCTGGGCGCGGTGTTCTACGAGACGGCCGGCTGGGAGCGGCCGTTCTGGTATGAGTGCAACGCGCCGTTGCTCGAACGCTACGCCGGACGGCTCATGCCGCGTACCGCCGAGTGGGAGTCCCGCTGGTGGTCGCCGATCATCAACGCCGAGCACCTGGCGATGCGTGACGCGGTGGCGCTGATCGACCTGTCGGCGTTCGCGATCATCGACGTCGCCGGTCCAGGCGCGCTCGCCGCCGTGCAGTACCTGGCGGTCGCCCAGATGGACGTCAAAGTCGGCCGGGTTGTCTACACCTCCTTCCTCGACGAGACTGGCGGATTCCGCGCTGACCTGACCATTATGCGGCTGGCCACCGACAAGTTCCGGGTGGTGACCGGCGGCGCTACCGGGATGATGGACCTCAAGTGGATCACCGATCACCTGCCTGACAACGCGCTCGCGGCCGGGGTGGCGGTCACCGATGTGACGTCGGCGTGGACCACGCTCGGGCTGTGGGGGCCGAGGGCCAGGGATGTGCTCGGGTCAGTCGCGGCGGCGGACGTGTCGGCTGCGGCGTTCGCGTTCGGCACCTGCGGGGAGATCGAAGTCTCCGGCCTGACCGTGCTCGCCTCCCGCATCTCCTACGTGGGCGAACTTGGCTGGGAGCTGCACCTGCCGATAGAGCAGGGTGCCAGGTTGTGGAACGCGCTCTGGGACGCTGGCCAGCCGGCCGGGCTGATCCCGGCCGGGATCGGCGTGTACGGGACGACGGGGCGACTTGAGAAGGGCTATCGCGCGTTCGGCGCCGAGCTGACCGCGGACTTCAACCTGGTCGAGGCCGGCATGACGCGGCCAAGGGTCAAGGCGCACGACTTCATCGGGAGGGCGGCGTACCTGGCGCAGCGCGAGGCGCCCGCTGCGGCCGTGCTGTGCACGCTGACGATCGATGATCCGACGGCGGGATCCGGCGGCTCTGGCGAGGCCCGTTATCCGCTGGGCGGCGAGCCGATACTCGGTGCCGGTGGCCAGGTGCTGACGGACGCCCGCGGCCGTACGTCATACGTGACCAGCGCCGGCTCTGGGCCGTCCGTCGGCAAGCACATCCTGCTCAGCTACCTGCCTGCCGAGCACGCCTACGCGGGCAACAAGCTCGCGGTCGAATATCTCGGCGAGCAGTACCCGGTCACCGTCGAGGTGGCCGGCTCCACGCCGCTCTTCGACCCGGCCAACGAGCGGATCAGGTGAGCAGGCGTGGAGATCTGCGTCTGCGTGAAGCGGGTGCCGATGGTGGGCGGCGCGATAGTTGTGACGCCGGACGGCCAGGACGTCGACACCGCGATGGCCGGGTTCACGGTCAGCCCGCACGAAGAGTGCGCAGTGGAGGAAGCGGTACGGATCACCGAGCGGTTCGGCGGTTCGGTCACCGTGCTGACGCTTGGCCCGCCCCAGGCGGCTGATCAGCTTCGCGACATGCTCGCGCTCGGCGCCAGTCGGGCGGTACTGCTGGAGACCGACGGCTCCGAGTGGGGCGCGATCGCAACGGCGGCCGCTCTTGCCGATGTGGTGGGGACCCCCGCCATGACTTGCTGTTGTTCGGCAACGAGGCGGCTGATACCGGCGGATATCAGGTGCCGGTGCGGGTGGCGCACCTGCTCGGGCGGCCGTGCGTGACCGGGATCAAGCGGCTTGAGGTCGTTGCCGGGTCCGACGGTAATCCTGACCGGATCATCGCCGGCCGGGAGTACGCCGACGCCGAGGAGACTTTCGATCTGCCGCTGCCGGCCGTGGTCAGCGTCAAAGAGGGGATCAACCTGCCGCGGTACCCTTCGCTGCCGGGGCGGCTTCGCGCCAAGCGGGCCTCGATCGATGTGGTTCAGCTCGGACCGCGGCCGCCGGACGGGCTGGTCAAGCAGCGGCTTCGGGTGCCGGCCACGAGCGGTGCCCGGTCAGAGTCGCTCGGGTCTGGCGCCGAGGCTGTGCCAGCGCTTATGCGGCTGTTCGATGACCTCGGAGTGCTCCGGTGACCGTGCTGTGCCTGGTCGAGACCGACGCTCACGGCATCAGGGATTCCTCGCTCCCCGCGCTGGCGGTCGCCCGGGCGCTGGCGGACTCGGCGGACTCGGCGGACTCGGCGGACTCGGCGGGCGAGCACCTGGCAGCGGCCTGGGTCGGTGTCGATGCGGTCGTCGATGGAGGTTCGCTGGCGTTGGCCGGGGTTGACCGCGGCTGCGCGATCGATCTCGGCGCCACTGCTGGCTACGCACCGGCGGCGTGGGCTCGCGGGCTGGCCGGTCTTGCGACGGCGGGTGTCGGCGATGGGTTCGGTCCGGTCAGCGCTGTGGTAGCCGCCGCGACCGATCGCGGCAACGAGGTGCTAGCCCACCTCGGCGCGATCACCGGGCTGCCGATGGCGGCGAACTGCGTCTCCGCGAGCCGGATCGCCCCAGGCCGGTGTCAGCTTGTCCGGCAGCGATGGGCAGGAAGCCTGCTCGAAGACGCCGTACTTGAGTCACCGGTCGCGCTGCTGACAGTCGCAACGGACGCGGTGGCTGCGCAGCAGGCCGGAGAGCCTGGGAGCGCGAGCAGTGACCGGACTGATACGCCGGCATCGATGGCGATGTCTGGGCCAGTCCCAGTGCCGGTGCCCGTGTTGCGATACGAGCCTGCGCTCACCGGCGGCGACCTGCTTGTGCAGGCAGCGGAGTCGGCCGACCGGAGCGCTGGTGTGTCGCTCGCGACTGCCAGAGTCGTCGTCGGCGGCGGCCGAGGCGTCGGCGGCCCGGACGGGTTCACCATGCTAGAAGAGCTCGCCGACCTGCTCGGCGGAGTGCTCGGCGTGTCCAGGGTCGTCACCAGCCAAGGCTGGCGGCCGCACCGGCAGCAGGTCGGCCAGACCGGAACCAAGATCAGCCCCGAGCTGTACCTGGCCTGCGGCATCAGCGGAGCCATCCAGCACATGGCGGGTTGCCAGGGCGCGAAGACGATCATCGCGATCAACACCGATCCCGACGCCCCTATGGTCGCCAAGGCCGACTACGCGGTGATCGGCGACCTGCACCAGGTGATCCCCGCGCTGATCGAGGCGCTCAAGCAGCGCGGTTACAGATAGCTAACGCGGTTACAGATAGCTTCTGATGGTCTGCGCCAGCTTCGCCTGACTGGCGTCGTCGATGCCCAGCACCCCGTGCTCTGCTGAGAGGGCACGTAGCTGTTGCTGGTCGTAAGGCACTCCGGGCGGCAGTGGCGCCAGATGCCAGTGCAGGTGAGCATTGCCCTGCCGGCTGCCCAGGCTCAGCGAGTACATCCGCTCGGTCGCCACCGCCGCGGCCAGCGCCCTAGCCACCCGGTGTGCGATGCGCTGGAGGCCGAGGAAGTCGTCTTCGTCCATGTCATGGACCCAGCACTCGACGTGCCGTTTGGGAGCTACCAGGCAGTGACCAAACAGAGTAGGCCAACGCGCCAGAAAGGCAATGATGTCCGCATCTTCGTAGACATCGTGGTGGCTGTAGTCCGGATGCCCGTCCAGCATCGCGCAGACGAAGCACGGTCCCTCCCGCGACCGGCGACCATACTTCTCGAGGTCGAAAGGCACCCACATCAGTTGACTGTTCACTCGATAAGTTATTGCCGCTCAGCCCCTCCGCACTCGGAGCGTTCGAGCGAAGGTGCCGCCCGCTGACGCCGGAGCGCTGACGCCGGAGCGCTGACCCCAAGGGATGCTCTGCTTGGCGGTGCTCTGCTAGGCGGTGTGGGTGTCGGGTTGGGTGGTATAGGTGCGTCCGGTGCGGGGGTCCCGGTTCCGCGCACGGTGATAACTGACTCGTTCAG
>DATNEK010000200.1:0-8013 GCA_035553055.1 Streptosporangiaceae bacterium
CACTCGTCGAGTGCGGTCGCCGCCCAGCGAAGGCTACGGTCGGCGAGACCGTGCAGGTGGCCGCCACCGTGTTCCGCGAAGGACACGAGATGCTCGGCGCCAGCGTCGTGCTGCGCGATCCGGCTGGGATGGTCGGCTCGCCCGTGATCATGCACGAGATCGCCGAAGGCACCGACCGCTACGGCGCTGACGTCATACCGACCAGCGAGGGGCTTTGGCACTTCCAGGTCGAGGCTTGGGGTGATCCGTTCGCGCACTGGCGGCACGACTGTTCGATCAAGGTGCCAATCGGCCAGGACGTGGATCTGATGCTCGCCGAGGGCGCGCTGCTGTTCGACCGCGCCGCGGTGCTGGCCCGGGGGGACGACCCCCCGCAACCCCCCGCCGTGCTGGCTGGGGGGGACGACCCCCCGCAACCCCCCGCCGTGCTGGCCCGGGGGGACGACGCCTCGGCGCGGAAGCTGTTCGAGTCGGTCGCGCGGACGCTACGCGACGCATCGAAGTCCCCGGTTGACCGGCTCGGCGCCGCATTCACCAGCCAGGTCACGGATGCACTGGCTGACTTTCCCCTCCGTGATCTGATGACCCATTCCGCCTGGAACCCGCTGATCGTGCACAGGCAGCGGGCGCTCTACGGCTCGTGGTACGAGTTCTTCCCCAGGTCAGAGGGCGCGAAGATCGACCCGCTCGGGCGTCGCAAGCCGGTCTCAGGCACGTTCGCGACGGCGGCGCGCCGCCTCGACGCCGTCGCCGACATGGGCTTCGACATCGTCTACCTGCCGCCGATTCACCCGATCGGCACTACGGCCCGCAAAGGAAAGAACAACGCCCTAATCGCCAGCGCGAGCGACCCAGGGTCGCCGTGGGCGATCGGATCGACCGACGGCGGCCACGACTGCGTCCATCCCGACCTCGGTACGATCGCGGACTTCGATGCGTTCGTGGCGCGAGCCAAGAGCCTGGGCCTGGAGGTCGCCATCGACCTCGCGCTGCAGGCCTCACCGGACCACCCGTGGGTGAGCAAGCACCCTGAATGGTTCACCACCAGGGCAGACGGCACGATCGCGTACGCGGAGAACCCGCCGAAAAAGTACCAGGACATCTACCCGCTCAATTTCGACAACGACCCCCACGGCATCTACGCGGAGATCCTTCGGCTGGTGCGGCACTGGATCAGCCACGGCGTGACCGTGTTCCGCGTTGACAATCCGCACACCAAGCCGCTGCCGTTCTGGGACCGGCTGCTCGCCGAGATCGCAGTCTCCGACCCCGGCGTCATCTTCCTCGCCGAGGCGTTCACCAGGCCGGCCATGATGCGCGCGCTCGCGGTCATCGGCTTTCACCAGTCGTACACGTACTTCACCTGGCGCAACTCCGCCGCTGAGCTGACCGAGTACCTGACGGAGCTAGCCGGCCCGGCCGCCGCCTACATGCGGCCCAACTTCTTCGTCAACACACCTGACATCCTGTGTGGCTATCTGCAGCACGCCGGGCCAGCGGCTTTCAAGGTGCGGGCCGTGCTGGCCGCGATGCTTTCACCCTCCTGGGGCGTTTACGCCGGCTACGAGTTGTGCGAGAACACGCCGTTGCGGCCGGGCAGCGAGGAATACCTGGACTCGGAGAAGTATCAGTACAAGCCGCGGGACTGGGCGGCCGCCAAGGCTGCCAACGCGAGCATCGCGGATTTCATCGCGCAACTCAATGCAATCAGGCGATCACACCCTGCTCTACAGCAGCTCCGTAACCTGCGGTTCCATTTTCCGGACCGCGCGGAGATTCTGTGCTTTTCTAAGAGTGCGGGTGCGCCGAAGCCCGGCGCAAGAGGTGGCGATACGGTGCTCGTCGTAGTCAACCTCGACCCGCACATGGCGCGCGAGGCCACGATCTGGCTCGACCGCGCCGCGCTCGGCTTTGACGTCAACGCGGGGTTCACGGTAACAGATGCACTAACTGGGACGTCTTACCGTTGGGGAGAGGCGAACTACGTCCGGCTTGACCCGGCAAGCGCGCCAGCGCACATTTTCACGGTCTCCGCCGACCAGCCAGGGCGGTAGGGACACGGGCGGCGGGTGGCCCCGGTGCGGCGAGCGGGCACGGGCGGCGGGTGGGCGCGGGCGGGCACTGGAAGGAAAAAGCAGGCTCGTGTGCACCAAGCACGGAGCATTGGGCACAATACGGCAACAACTATGCAAACAGGCGACTCTCGCAGCCGGGTAGGCACGAGCTTAGGCCCACTAGCGCATCCGAGTTGCTTGCGTCGCAGGCAGCCAGCTCACCCGATCAGCTTGGCACGTCAGGATTCAGGAGAGACCGCAAGTGGTGACACCGCAAGAGCCAGCGCCGCAAGGGGGCACCGTCACGCCGGGAGCACCGCTGAGCCCGTTCAGGGCGAGCGGAGCCGCGCCTAACGAGCCGGTACCTAACTCGTTTTCCTTCGACAAGCCGCGTGATCCGCAGTGGTTCAAGCACGCCGTGTTCTACGAGGTACTCGTACGCGGATTTCACGACTCCAACGGTGATGGCACCGGAGATCTGCGCGGCCTGATTTCCCGGCTCGACTATCTGGAGTGGCTGGGCATCGACTGCATCTGGCTGCTGCCGATCTACGCCTCGCCGCTGAAGGACGGGGGCTATGACATCGCCGATTTCATGGCGATCTTGCCCGAGTTCGGCACGATCGGCGACTTCGTCGAGTTGGTCGAAGCGGCGCACGCACGCGGCATCAGGGTGATCGCCGACCTAGTGATGAACCACACCAGCGACGCCCACCCGTGGTTCCAGGCGTCGCGGTCTGACCCCGACGGGCCGTTCGGCGACTTCTACGTCTGGTCAGACAGCGACGACAGGTACAACGAGGCGCGGATCATCTTCGTCGATACCGAGCAGTCGAACTGGACCTACGACCCGGTGCGCGGTCACTACTACTGGCACAGGTTCTTCTATCACCAGCCTGATCTGAACTACGAGAACCCGAAGGTACAGGACGCGATGCTCGAGGTGTTGCGGTTCTGGCTCGACCTCGGAATCGACGGGTTCAGGCTGGACGCCGTGCCCTACCTGTACGAGCGCGAGGGCACGAACTGCGAGAACCTCAAGGAAACCCACGAGTACCTCAGGCGGGTCAGAACCGAGATCGATCGGCTGTACCCCGACCGGGTGCTCCTGGCCGAGGCAAACCAGTGGCCGGCCGACGTGGTCGAGTACTTCGGCGACCCGGCCGTGGGCGGCGATGAGTGCCACATGGCCTTCCACTTTCCGCTGATGCCGCGAATCTTCATGTCGGTGCGGCGCGAGCAGCGGTACCCGATCTCGGAGATCCTGGCGCAGACACCGCAGATACCGTCGGGCTGCCAGTGGGGCATTTTCCTGCGCAATCACGACGAGCTGACCCTTGAGATGGTCACCGACGATGAGCGTGACTACATGTACGCCGAGTACGCCAAGGACCCGAGGATGAAGGCGAACATCGGGATCAGGCGCCGGCTGGCACCGCTGCTCGACAACGACAGGAACCAGCTAGAGCTGTTCACCGCGCTGCTGCTGTCGCTGCCCGGGTCGCCGGTGATGTACTACGGCGACGAGATCGGCATGGGCGACAACATCTGGCTCGGCGATCGCGACGGCGTCCGCACCCCGATGCAGTGGACTCCCGACCGCAACGGCGGCTTCTCTATGTGCGACCCGCAACGGCTGTACCTGCAGCCCAACACGGACCCGATCTACGGCTACCAGGCGCTGAACGTCGAGGCGCAAGAACGCAACACCGGCTCGCTGCTGCACTGGACCAGGCGGATGATCGAGATTCGCAAGCGGCACCCCGTGTTCGGCCTCGGCCAGTGCGTCGAGCTGGGCAGCTCGAACCCGAGCGTCCTGGCGTTCGTGCGGGAGTACGAGACGGATCAAGGCGAAGGACTGGCAGGCAACCCGATTCTCTGCGTGAACAACCTGTCCAAGTTCCCGCAACCGGTCGAGCTCGACTTGTCCAGGTACAACGGCTACGCGCCGGTTGAGTGCATGGGCGGCGTCGTGTTCCCCCCAGTCGGCGAACTGAGCTACTTGCTCACACTACCCGGCCACGGTTTCTACTGGTTCGTGCTAGAACCACCAGCCCAGCCAACCGCCTGACCAAGCCAACAGCGCCATCCCAATTCACCTCCGGAGTCGCAGATGCGCGGAAAACCACGAAGTAGCCGGCCGAAGGTGACGGCCGTCGGAGCCGTAGCAGGCTGTTTAGCCAGTTGCCTGGCCACCACCTTGGCGCCTGCCCACGCCGCGCCGGCCGACGGACAGGCGGCCCAGGCCACGCCCGGTGTGATGGTCGCAGGACAGCCGGTCGGCATTGCGGCTGACGCGACGAACCACACGTTCTGGGTCGCCGTAGTCAACGCGGGCAAGGCCACCGACATCGTCGACAAGATCGCCGAGACCGGTCACGCCGTCACAACGCTGCACGTCACTTCGGGCGTGAACGGGATCGCAGCCGACGCCACCCGCGGACTGATCTGGACCATCGGCAATAGCGCCAACGGCAGCACGCACACGGTCAGCTACATCAGAACGTCGAACGACTCGGTCCACGCCGTCCACGTGCCGGCCAGCACTGACCTGACTGGCCTCGCGGTCGACCCGCAGGCGGGAAAGGTGTTCGTGCTCGACCTGAGCGGCGACGTGTTCACACTGGATGAGAGCGGCCTGGCCAACGCCCCGGTCGAGTTCATCACCGGCGGGCTCAGCGAAGCGACCGGGCTTGCGATCGATCATGGCAACGAAAGCATCTGGGTGCTGAACGCGGGAGGGAACTCAGTATTCGAATTCAGCGCATCGACCGGAGTGATGATCGGCAGCCCAGCCAGTGTCGGGGACAGTCCCGGCGTCATCGCGGTAGACACCACCACGAAGACCGTCTGGGTTGGCAACGCGGACAGCACGATCTCCGAGTTCGCCGAATCCACCCCTGGCACCGTCAACTCCCTCACGCTCGGCAGCACGCCAATCTCGGTAACGCCTGACCCGGCGCGGCACACGATCTGGGTCGGCGGCGAGTTCGGCTCGATCTACCGGGTCACCGAGCAGACCTCCCCGTCGTCGCTGGCGCGCGGCCTGACGCTCCCAAACGAGGTCGACGGACTGGCGATCGACGCCAAGACTGGGCAGCTCTGGGCTACACAGAACGTCACCAGCCAGGGGACCTTCAACAACGTGGTCCCGTTCGTGCCGACCGCTCCCGCGTTCACGTCGGCCAACTCGACGTGGTTTGCCGCGGGCAACACCGCTCAGGACCAGTTCACGCTTAACGCGAGCGGTTTCCCGCCGGCGAGCTTCGCTATGCGCGGCGCGCCAAGCTGGCTAAGTCTGGCCAAGCTGACCGGCGTGCTGTCGGGAAAGTTGACCAGGGCTTCTAAGCTTGGCGCCTTTAAGGTCACCGTCACCGCGTCCAACGGGATCGGCTCGCCGGTCCAGCTGTCGTTCACGGTAAACGTGGGAACCGACCCGGTTATCGCAACGACCTCAGCCACCTTCGCGTTCGGCGTCAACGCCAAGAACGCCTTCCAGATCAAGGCAAGCGGCACGCCGGCGCCCACCTTCGCTGGCCTTAAATTGCCCAAAGGGCTGCACCTGTCCAAGGCGGGCCTGCTGACAGGTTCGCTGCCCAAGGGCACGGCGTCGCCGCAGATGTTCCGCATCGAGGCAAGCAACAAGGTCACGCAGGCATTCAGGTCACCGGTCATCGCGAAGTTCAGGCTCAGGCTCGTGCCAGGAGCCAGGCCGAAGTTCACCTCGGCAGCGAAGGTCACGTTCAGACACGGCCGGCCGGCTCACTTCACCATCTCGACGTCAGGGTTCCCGGCACCGAGTTTGAAGATCTCAGGGAAGCTGCCCATGGGCCTGCGGATAAAGATCAGGGGAGACCGGGCGTTCATCTCGGGCACGCCGGCCGCCGCAGGCCAGGGCCGCACCTTCAAGATCACGATCACCGCGACGAATGGCATAGCCAAGCCAGCCACCCAGACATTGGCGATCAAGATCACCTGACGGACGTTGTTGTGGCGGAGCGGACATGGACGCTGATCAAGATCGGCGTCTGGCGCATGGTGCGGTGCCGCTTGGGCGCTCGGGCGCGGGAGTTGCGAGTTCGGTAGCAGCTCCGGCCGGGCCTAGGAAGGGGGCGAGCACGAAATACGTCAGCGCCGGCAGCAGTTCCGGCAGTTCGGCCGTGTTCTCCCAGGCGACATGACGGTAGATCATGCTGTACACCCCGCCAATCACCGCTTCGGCTAGCTGGCGCGAGCCGACCGGACCGGCCGGGCGGGGGGCGGCGGCGAAGAACCGCTGGAAACGGCCGAGAAACTTGTCCCGTTCTTGCCGCGCCGCTGGACCAGCCGCGTCGATCTCAACAATTGCCATCGCCGCGAAGGAGGGCACGCTGGCGAGTACGTCGAGCAGCACGGCCAGCCCAGCCCGGATACCAGGCCGCCAGTCTGGGGCATCAAGATAGGCATCCTCGACCATGTGGAAGAGCACCCCGGTGCCCTTGCGGTAGGCCGCAAGGAACGCGTTCTCTTTTCCTTCGAACAAGGCGTAGAAGGCCGGCCGGGTAACGCCCGCCGAGTGGCAGATGTCGCTCACCCGTGCGCTGGCGTAGCCCTTGCTGGCAACCGTGTGGACCAGGCCGTCGAGCAGGCGATCTCGCTGGGTGGCCGCCACAACCTCGGGCGGCACGCTACTTGGCCCGCGCTTGAGCGCCCGTGCTCGGTCTCGCCCGGGCCGCGTACCAGGAAGCGGCGTGGTGGCCAGAGCCTCGCATGCCGGTGAGTCGGCGGCAAGGGTGCCGCGGATGCGGACTACCTGAGTCGGCTCATCGGTGGTCGACATCGAAACCCCCCCGGGCACTATAACTCCCTTTTGTTTTGCGATTCCCCGTGATCCTCAGTATGGCGCACATGTGCGCGATCAAGGAATGCCTGATCTGCCTTGAGCGACCACTGGTACGGGGGCCGCGGAACCCGCGGCCCCCGTACCATGCGATGGTCGCAATGCCTGGCCCGCGGGGATGCCGGCCAGGCCTGGCCTGCTAAACGAACTGGTAACCGACCACTTCGACCGTTACCTGGAAAACCGCGGTATTCTTTCCCGCAGCCGATGGCAGCCCGCCGACCACGTTGACCAGGTGGCTGAGCGAGCCTTCCGGCCCACAGCCCTTGGCCGCTGGCGCGGCGAACGCGTTGTCGACCACGGTGCCGATGATGACAAACTCGTTCCCGATTTGCTGGGCGCTATCGACATGACCCGAGATCGGCTGGTTGGGCGGCGGCGGACTCGTGGTACCGAACGTCGGGTCCATAACGACCGGATTGCCCTTCGAACCGATGGAACAAGAAGCGCCAAAGGCCACGTTGACAGCCCTGATCTTCTGCGACAGGAAACCGGGGGTATTGCCCGTGGGATCGATCTTGAATGCTAGACCCACCGGCTGCACGCCCAACTGAAGGTCTGGGTGATTCCGCACGGCCGGCTCGGCCGCTGGGGTGAGGAAGATCCCGCCGAGCACCGGCATCGGCGTGGCCTTCAGCGAGCCGAAGATCACGACTGTGGCACCGGAAGAGCTGGCACCCTCGGCGTAGCTGAAGGTGATGTCCCTGTTGATGACCTGGCTGCTATGGCCGATTTGCAGCAACCCGCCGGTGATGTGGACCAAGAAGCACGAAAACATACTGGGGTCTGACCCTTTGGGCAACTTCGGGCACTGGCTGAAGTCGCCGATCGTGGTGTCAGGCCGGACGCGCGAACCATGTGTGGCAGTCTCGTGAAACGCCTGCCGCAACCAGGGGATCGACCGCGGGTTGAAACCCGCCGAGTGCGGAGCCTGCGCTGCCAGATGCGGCGCGACCTGGCTATAGGCTGCGGCCGACGGTATCAGCAGCGCAGTCGCCGACACCAGCACGTACAAGGCTGAACGAGCTGCGGTCATGCGCTTCATGTAATTTCCCTTCCTGACAAGTTCAGGTTCTTGCT
>DATNEK010000201.1:0-3869 GCA_035553055.1 Streptosporangiaceae bacterium
GACGGCCGGCCACAGCAGCTGCGGTCCGCAGGCTGGTGATCCGCATCGCGACGGAGAACCCCACATGGGGGCACCGGCGGGTGCAAGGCGAGCTGGTCCGGCTCGGCCACCCGATCGCAGCCTCCACGGTCTGGCAGATCCTGCATGACGCCGGGATCGGCCCCGCGCCCCGCCGCACTGGCCCAACCTGGAGGCAGTTCCTCACCGCCAGGCCCGCGGCATCATCGCCGTCGACTTCGTCCACGTGGACACCGTCCTCCTTCGCCGCATCTACGCGCTGATCGTCATCGAGCACGGCACCCGCTGTGCCCACCTGGCCGGGATCACCGCGACCCCTGATGGCTCATGGACGACGCAGGCAGCCCGCAACCTAGTGATGGACCTGGGCCAGCGCGTGGCCACGGTCAAGTTCCTGATCAGGGACCGCGCGGGCCAGTTCACCAGCTCCTTCGACACCGTGTTCACCACCGAGGGCATCAGGATCCTGGCCAGCCCGCCACAGGCTCCCCGAGCGAACGCGATCTGCGAGAAGATCATCGGCACCCTGCGCCGGGAGCTCCTCGACCGACTGCTGATCGTCAATGAGCACCACCTGCGCCACGTGCTGACCGGGTACCTACGGCACTACAACACGGCCCGGCCCCACCGCTCCCTCGGCCAGCTCACGCCAGCTCAAGCCGACAGCCACCCACCGGATCCAGTCAACCTCGCCGAGCACCGGATCCGCCGGAAGCAGGTTCTCGGGGGATTCACCCGCGAGTACTACATCGCAGCCTTACCATCCCCGCGTTGCTGTTGCTACCGGAATGCAGGTCACGGCCCCGAATCGTATTTCCGAGCCCCACAGGTCTTCGGCTGCCGGAAGCATCGTCCGTACCTGCGTGCCTGGCCGCGCACAGCGTTTTGTGGGTCGTGCGGCAGCGCCTTGGACGGCATGCACGCGTAAAGGCCACATTCGCCGCCGACGAGGCGCTCCTCCACGATCGCTGTGGAGAGGCCGGCAGCCGCGGTGTGGCCGGCGAGAACCTCGCCGGCCGGCCCGGCGCCGATGACGATGATGTCGAAATCAGGCATCGCTACGGCCTTGAGCTCGCGGCTCGCGTGATGACGTCTGCGACGACGTCGGGGTGACTGATCATGACTGCGTGCGAGGCGTCGAGCTCGGTGATATGCGCGTCGGTGCGGCCAGCCATGAACTGCTGCAGGTCATGGCTGATCGCCCGGTCTTGCCGGGTGATGAGCACCCAGGAGGGGGCAGCGCGAAACGCCTCGTTGACGACGGCTTCCGAGACGGCCTTGACGTTGGCAGGGCGCTGCACGATCGCGAGCTCAGCGGCGGTCTCGTCGTCGATGTCGTCGGCGAACGCTTCGCGGAAGCCAAGAGGGTCGATCGCGACTTCTGCGCCGCCGGGCACATCGACGGACACCAGCGGAAGCGGCGGGCTGGATTGCGCGGCAAGCTGTCCGACCGTTTCGCCTTTGATCGGGATGAAGCCGGCGACATACACCAGCGACCTGATGTCGAACGCCGACGCGTCGACGTTGGTGATCAGCGCGCCGCCGTAGGAGTGCCCGACGAGCACGACGGGCCCCACGATGGTCGTCAGGTAGCTGGACAGATACGCGGTGTCGCTGACGAGCCCCTGCAGCGGATTCGCGATCGCGTGAACCGGATAGCCGCTCGCGCGTAGCCGCTTTATCACGAGCGCCCAGCTTGACGAGTCGGCCCACGCACCGTGCACCAGGACGATCGTCGGCTCGGCGGGTTGGCCGGTGGTCGGGTCGGGGGTTGATGAGATAGCGGACATGAGCTTTCACCTTCGATTCGTTGGGGTCTGTGCATGGGCCCAGGCAGCAGCAGAACGCGATGGTTCCCTCGGAGGGCGCTCAGGGCTGTGTTGACTTGGGGACGCCGGCACCGGCTGCTCGCGTAAGGGGGCGAGCAGCCGGTGGCGTTGCTCAGCGGGTCGCTCGCGCGGCCTGCTCGACGAGATCGGCGACTGCCTCGGGGTGGCTGATGTAGGCGGCGTGCGAGGCGTCGATCTGGCTCGTGTGCGCGTGCATCCGGTCTGCCATGAACCGCTCGAGGTCGGGCGACATCGCCTGGTCCTGGTTGGACACGAGGTACCAGCTCGGGATGGTCTTCCAGGCCGGCTCGACGGTGAGCGTGCTCGTGAAGGCCGCCTCGTCGAGGGGGCGCTGAGTCGCGGCGAGGTCAGCGGCGACGTCCTGGGGCAGGTCGGCGGCGAACCGGGCGCGGAACTGCGACGGGTCCAGGTAGAGCTCGGCTCGCTTTGTCCCGTCGGGCTGGGTCACGTCGACCGAGACGAGCGGCAGCGGCGGGACCGGGTGGGCGACGGGCTTCTTGAGCAGGTCACCGAGGACCTCGCCGCTATCAGGGGCGAGCGCGGCGAGGTAGACGAGCGCCTTGACGTCGGGGTCGCCGCTGGCGGCCTGCGTGATCAGAGCGCCGCCGTAGGAATGACCGACGAGGATCTTAGGGCCCTTGATGCTGTCGATGAAACCGCGGACGGCCGCGGCGTCGGACTGCAGGTCGACCAGCGTGTTCGGTGCGGCGCGGACGGGGTAGCCGTCGCGGAGCAGCCGGTTGATGACCGCGTCGAAGCCCGACGAGTCGGCGAACGCGCCGTGCACGAGCACGACCGTCGGCTTGGGGACTGTGGAGTGGCCGCTGGCGGTTGATCTCGGGGTTGTGACGCGGGCGTCGGCGCTCGCCGCGAGGGAGACAGTGGTGAGCGCGACGGTGGCGAGCGCGACGGTGGCGAGCGCGCCTCGCAGATGGCGAAGAGAGCGAGTGGACATGGTTCTGGTTCTCCTATGGTGGTGTGTCGGTTATCGGGCCGCTTGCGGTGCCGTCGGCTGTGGTGAGACCGGAGCAGGTACAGCCCCGCTCCCTGATGGCGGTCGATAAAGAGAGAACGATCGTTCTTTCTCAGAGAAGCATGGGCCTGGACTGCTGTCAAGAGAGATCGTTCTTTCTTCGTGTATAGTCAGACCACGATGCAGATCACCGACCTTCCACCAGCCAAGAACTCAGCGGCTCGCGAACGCCTGCTTGAAACCGCCGCGCGGATCTTCTACGCCGAGGGCATCAACAGCGTCGGCGTTGACCGGATCATCGGGGAGGCGGCCGTGACCCGGGCCACCTTCTACCGCCATTTCCCCAGCAAGCAGGACCTGATCCTCGCCTATCTCCAACGTGTCCACGACGACTTCAACGCCCGCGCCGCCGCCGCGCAGGCGGCCGCCAAAGACCCTGGCGACGCCCTCAAGCTGATCGGGCACAACATCACCGCGCAGCTCTTCGAACCCGGCTTCCGCGGCTGTGCGTTCATCAACGCGGCCTCGGAGTTCGAAGACCCGAACGGCCCGATCATGCGCGCCGTCCTCGCTCACCGCGCCTGGTTCCATGACCTCGTCCGCGACACGTTCGCCGCCGCCGGGCACCCGCAGCCAGATTTCGCCGCCAGCCGCTACGTGATGCTCCGCGATGGAGCGACCACAGCCGGATATCTGGGCGACCCCTCGCAGGCTCGCGACGCCTTCGACCGCAGCGTCGCCGACCTGCTGCGCTTCATCGACGAGCCCGCCGAGACCGATGCCCCACCGTTGCCGCGGATGAACTTAACTTCCTCGCTCACCGGAGCTTCCTTCCAGGCGTAGTCAGGTATCGCCATCGCCTCGCCGCGTACTGCCGCGCTTGCTAGAAAACGTCCCCGATCGACTCCTCGCCGGACCCGGCCAGGGCGATCACAACCTCCTCGTCACCGGGAACCAGCAGATGACCCGGGCAGCGGCGGCCGGACCGAGCGGGTGGGCGATCCTGCACGGCTCATGTCGGTGTGGCG
>DATNEK010000202.1:0-9890 GCA_035553055.1 Streptosporangiaceae bacterium
CGCCTTCGGCACTGTCGTCGGCCTCGTGACGGCGGCGGACCGCACGTGCCCGGCAGGTTCGTCGAACCGGGTGACCCCTCCGATGATGCATGTCTGGTTCGTGCCGGTCCCCGGCGGCCCCACGGCGATCGACGCGTCGGATGCGCAGATAGTTCGCGCCGCTGAACGAACCGGAGGACCAGGAAACGGTCCGGCCTGACGTGGCCGCACGCGGCAAGGGTTCAGCACTGCGGTTCGGCGGAGCGCGGCCGTGGCCTGGCTAAAGCGGCGGAGACGTGTCCGTACCTGGCAAGCTGGCGGCGGGACCTGATGCCAAGCTTGCCGTAGATCTGCGCGAGGTGGTACTCGACGGTCTTGACGCTGACATACAGGCGGGTCGCGACTTCCTGGTTTGTCAGTCCCGCGGTTACCAGGCGAGCGACCACGCGTTCTCGCTCGGTGAGCACCGACGGCGCGGTGGCACCATCGACGGCGTGCCGGCGCGCGGCGAGATCCGCGGCGCAGCGTCGCCCGAAGGAGATGGCGCCGGCTTCGATGAGGCGGGTGCCCGCACGGTCAAGCATGACCGTCCCTTCGGCAGTCGCGCCGAGGCCGCAGAGCAGCCGTCCGTGGCAATGCTCTAGCAATCCGAGTTGGAACGGCATGGCCAGGCACTCCTGCGGCAAGCTCGCCGCGTCTTCGTAGTGGCGCCGGGCGGCAATCGGGTCTCGGCGGCGTTCGGCGAGCCGCCCGGACAGCCGGCACCAGGCAAGGCGCAAGTAGGGAACCTGCTCGGCCAGTGTCGTCAGGTCGGCGAGCATGGCTGCCGCCTGCGCTTCGGATCCGGATTCGACCAGCGCCTCCGCCCGCAGTGGCAGCCACAGGACGCGGTACTTCGTTGCCGCGTCCCGCGCTTGCGCCAGCCGCGCCAGGGCGGGATGGTCAGCTAGCAGCACACCCCGGGCCTGGGCGATCGTGAGTTCTGCTATGTCGTAGAGCACGGCATCATCAGGACACTGCGACGCGCCGCGATAGCGAGCGTTCCTCATGTGCTCGTTGGCCGCGTCCCAGTCACCGCGGTGGGCGGCGAGCTGGGCGGCCAGCGCGTGAGGTGCACCCTTGCCGCATACGTCGGGCCGGACAGCGGCGTCGATCGCCATCGCGGCGTAGTCGTCGGCGTGGCGCCACACGCCGAGCAGATGGTAGGCGAGCGCGAGCCACTGGCTGGCCCGGCAGGCGAGCTCGGGTGCGAGCACCTGATCCGCCGCGGTGACAAGCGGCAACAGATCCCCGAGCGCCTCAAGCGGCTGGCCAGAAAGTACTCGGTAGCAGCCGGCCGTGAGCATCGCCGCGCAATCCTGCGGTTCGCCTCGCGGCGGTATCTGACCTGCGGCTGGCCCGATACCGAGCAGCGCATCGACAGCCGCAAGCGGCCCAGCCGTGTAGCAGCGGCCCGCCGCGAGCAGACGCGTCAGCCAGCGTTCGACCACCCGATCGTCGCGCACGGCAGCGAGCCCGGCTGTGGCCGAGGCCACCGTCTGCCTGCCCATCGCCGCCGCGGCACACAATTCAGACTCCATGCCGCATGCGATCGCGACAGCATCGCGCTGTCCGTCCGCGTGCATCCGGCCGCGAGCGAGGTGAAATTCGGCGTCGAGCCGGTCATCCGCGAGTAGCGCCCGCCCAGCGAGCGCGTAGCTGCGGAGCGCGGACGGTGCGCATGCTTCCACGCGGACCCACAGGTCGGCTGCGCCGGCGCTTCCGGCGCAGACGCGGTACACCGCCGCCATCAAGAGCCGCCGCTCCCGGCCGGCATGGTCCGCGCTCAGATCGGATGCCCACTCCATGAGCTGCGCCGGACCGGGCCCGGCTGGCCTGCCAGGAACGCCGCCCATGGCGGCAACCTCAAGCGCTTCGGCTAAGTGCTCATCGACGCTGCTAGCCGCGGCGACGCGGTGAAGCAGCGCCGCGTCGCCGCTGATGGCATCGGCCGCCGCGCGGTGCAGGGAGCGTCGCCTGGTCGGTCTGAGGTCGGAAAACAGATCGCTACCGGAAGCCGGGCCAACCCCCCCGGCGCCATCATGGCCTGAGCAGGCTCGCACGCTATACCCGATCAGCTTGGGCTTGATGAATGGCCGCAAGTGTCATGCGGGTACCGTCGCGTGCCGGACAAGCATGCACTCATTGTCGCCCGAGGACCTGGCTAGGGAAAGGCTAGGGCCTATCCCGAGGGCGTTGCCCAGGTACGGCAAGGATGCTTGAAAGCGCGAGATCAGCGGAAACGTCGGACGCGCGATCGGGTGCCTGCCTAAGCAAGTCGTGCTCCGCCATTGCGTTTCGGTCGGTTTGACCTCAAAGGGGGGCACGTTTATATGGTCAATAGCCGAATATCGGTATATATTTACGCACACGATCCCATAACCAAGAGCGGTCTGACCGCCCAGCTAAGGGGGCGTCCTGAATTCGAGTTGGTCGACGGGAAGCTCGACACCCCGCCAAAGGTCGCCCTGCTCGCCATCGACACTGCGGACGAACAGGCCTTGCAGGTCATGCGCGGGTTGCGGGTACAAGGATGCGAGCACCTGGTCTTGGTTGTCAGCTCGCTGAGCGACGAGGACCTTATGGCGGTCGTCGAGGCCGGTGCCGGTTCTATCGTGTGGCGCTCGCGCGCCTCGGCATCCTGGCTCGCGCAGACGATCATCAATGCCGCTGGAGGTGAGGCAGCGCTCCCACCTGAGGCGCTCGCACGGCTGCTTAAACAGGTCACCAGGCTGCGCAGGCATGTGCTCGCACCGCGCGGCTTGACGTTCAACGGCCTGTCAAGCCGGGAGAGGGACATACTCAAGCTCGCCGCTGAGGGCTTCGATACCGACGAGATCGCACGCGAGCTGTCGTATTCGAAGAGGACGGTGACCAGTGCGCTGCACGATGTGTCAGTCCGATATCAGCTTCGCAACCGGACCCACGCGGTGGCCTATGCCATCCGGGAGGGCTTTATTTGACGGTGCGTCACGCCAACGGCGCACCGGCCCCTGCGGTAGCACATTCGATCGCGGATGCACGCCCAGCCCCGCGGCCGCACGCCAGCAACGGCCCTGTGCGAGCCCGACCTGGCGGGGCGTGATCGCCCAGCAGTGTTCCCAGTCGGCAACCACCTAGTCTTGAGGACATCGGTGACATCTCATGACCCCTACTGCCTGACCCCGTGGGGTGATGAAGAAGTCTCTGGCCGACCCGGCGACAGGCGCGCGACCACCCAGGCAGGTAGCCGGGTGCCCGCTCGGCTTCGCCAGCGCGCGGTGGTGTCGCCACGCACTCGCCAAGCCGGCGTCGGCGACGCGCGCGAGCGGCCGCGGCTGGTGCGAGACCTGCACCAGCCAGCAGAACTCGCCGGGGACCCTTCGGCTGCCTCGCCCGAGGCGACCGTGACGCGCTTCGTCGGACGCCGGGCTGAGCTGCGCGAGATCTCCGCGCGCGCCGCAGCGGCCGCCGCCGGCACGCGGCAGACGGTCGTGATCGAAGGTCGGCCGTGGATCGGCAAAACCGCGCTGCTAATCCGTGCGCTTGAACAGCTTCCCGACTACAGCCAGCTGCAAGCCGACTGCGCGCGCGGTAGCGCCGTCGCCCAGTTGATGAGCGACGCGAGCCTGGCATCACCAGCCGCGCACCGGACGGCGCGCGGCGGGCTGGTCACCGCGGTCCGCGCGATCCTGGAAGAGGCCGGCCCGGTCGCGATCGCGCTCGACAATCTGCACTGCATCGACGTCGAATCGGCCGCCGAACTGTCCGTCGCCCTGTCGGCGCTGCGAGCAGCCGCGGTGCTGGTGATCGTCGCCACGCGGACACCGTGGCGACCAGAGCAGGTAGGCGGACCTGCTGTCACTGCGCTCCAGCGGCAGTTGCTCGCAGGAAGCGAGGTCAGCCGCATCCCGCTAGCCGAGCTCAGCGTCGCGGAGACTGGGCAGTTGCTCGACCGCCTGGGACCAGCGGCGTCCGAGCGCGTGGCGGAAAGCCTGCATCGGTACACGGGAGGCCATCCCGCGCTGCTTTCCGTCCTGCTCGATCAGGGCCTGGCGGGAGCCGATACCGCCCCCGCCGACATGCTCGGCTTGTTCGACCCGCTCGTCATGAGCATTCTGCGTGCGGTCTCGTCCCTTCCGGAGGCCAGCAGGAATCTGCTCGCCGCCATGACCGTCTCAGATGAGCCTTGGCCGTTAGCGGTTGTCGGGTCCGTAGCCGGCGTCGAAGATCCCTTCGAGGCGCTTGAGCCTTTGCTCGACTCCGGGCTGGTCGAGTGGTTCCCCGCCGAGACCGTCGCGCCGGTCTCGATTCGCTATCCGCTGTACCGCGATGTCGTCTATCGCAGCCTTCCCGCGGCGCGTCGGGAGGCCCTGCACGGCCTCGCAGCAGGGTTCGCGCTTGGAACGCGAGCGTGGGCACACAGAATCGCGGCGGCAAGTACCGCGCAGCCCGCGCTGGCCGCGATGCTCGAGCAGGAAGCCCATCGCTACCACGTGGCCGGCGATAGCGAGCGGGCGGGAACGCTGCTGATGTGGTCGGCGACCGCGACATCCGACCCGGGCGAACGTTACCGCCACCTGCTGCAAGCCGCGCACTGGTGGCTGACGTTGCGGGCCATCGACTGGGGGCCACGACTTGAGTCCTGCCTGTCGGACTGGCCAGCCAGCGCGCCGCGCAGCATGCTGATGGGCCTGCTGGCCGAGGCTTCCGGACGGTATGCGCAGGCGCGTGACCTGCTGGCGGAGGCTGGCGACATCGCCAGGACCGACGGCTCAGCGGTCGAGCTTGGCGCGGACATAGACCTGGCGATGGCGCTCGTGCACGCGGACATGGGTGACGCGAACGCCGAGTATCGGCTCGCCGCCGGGTTGCTGGCGTCCGACGGCCCGTCCGCCGCGCACCGTGCCTGGGCCGAGTATCTCGCGGCCGACGCCTGTGGTCGTATCGGCGGTCCCGACGCGGCACTGGCCAAGCTGGCCGAACTTGTCCCCGATGCCTTGATCGACGGCGAAGGCGGCGCGAGCGCGGATGCTGCCGGCCAGAGCGTCCGGCTGTGGGCTCGCGGCAGCTGGCGGGTCCGCGGCGGCCGGTGGCGGGACGGCAGCGACGACCTGACTCGCATGTTCCGCGCTGGCGACAGGACCGCCGTTGACTCAGTAGCGCCTATCGCGCACGCCTACCTGGCCTTCGCGCAGTACCTGGTCGGTGACTGGAAGGCGGCGGAGCAGGCGTCCGCGCAGGCGGTCGCGGCTCTGAGCGGACACGCGGTAGCACGCCTTCGAATTCCGGTTCATGCCGTCGCCGCCTGCGTGGACGCCGCGGCCGGGCGGTCGGAGTCCGCCGCGCGGCACGTACAGTCCGCGCAAAGATGGCTCGCCGACTGTGGGCCTGAGGACTACGCGGTATTCCCCGCTGTCGCGGCCGCCACCTCGGCGCAGGCACGCGCGGACTACCGGCGGATGGCGGCCGCGCTCGCATCGGTGCTTGCCGGGCCTGCCAAGAGCGCGAGCCACCACTGGTGGTGGCAGCCGCTGCACGTGGAGGCGCTGATCGGCACAGGTCAGCTCGGGGCCGCCCAGCGCGCGCTCGACCGCTTCATCGACTTCGTCGGCGGATACGGCCGCCAGTCGGTGACGGTGACCTGGCTCGAGGCCTGGCTAGCGGCGGCCAGACACGACGAGCTGAAAGCGCGTGCGCGCTTCGAGGAGGCGATCGCTCGTCCACCCGCGCGAGATGACGTCGCGCTGCATCGCGCCAGGCTCGAACACGAGTACGGCAGGTACCTGATGTCAGGACGCAATCGCAGGGCCGCGATCGCGCAGTTGAGGCGCGCACATGAGTTTTACACCACGCTCGGCGCCGGTCCTTTCGCCGAGCGCTGTGCCAGCGACCTGGAAGCCTGCGGTGTGCGAGTGTCATCGCGGTCCGGAGGGCGGGCCGACGGTGGCGCGCTTCCTGTCCTGTCGCCCCGCGAGCGCAGAGTGGCGCATCTGGCGGTGCAGGGCCTGACGAATCAGGAGATCGCCGGCGAGCTATTTATCAGCGCTAAGACCGTCGAGTACCACTTGGGAAACGTCTTCGCCAAGCTCGGCATTTCGTCGCGCCGCCAGCTCGCGGCGCGGCTAGGAAGCGGCACTGAGTAATAAATGGCGGAGCGGCCACCTTCGCCGTCCCTTCGATCGCTGAAAGCATCAGGCAGCGATTCGCGCAAACTTTTGTGCCGTCGACAATGCCGAAGCGCGCACTAAGTCCTGAGTCCGCAGTCCTATGGTCGGGAACATGCGCGGACCAGCGGCCCGTGGGCACGGGTGATGCTCGCATCCTGCGCGGCCAGACGACTCATCTGGAAGGCGAGGCACTGTGGCGCTGAGCGACTGGACGGTTTACGTTCCCCTGCTCGATGCTCTGCGCGAGCAAAGTGGCAACTGGGGGAGTTCCAAGAACTTTACCGAGTTCGACGAGGCCATCACCCGCACCAACGCCGACTTCCGGGGCGGCGAAGGTTCCAGCTACAACCAGTGTGGGCTCGACAGCCTGGTCGAAGAACTCCTTAAAGACTTCGTCGGCAACTACGACCTGGTCTACGAGCAGATCAGGCTCGCGGCCCTCGCTATCGAGTGCCCCGACCTGGGCGAAGACTGGGCGGGCTGCTTCGTCAGCAAGAAGTCGGACGGCACCGACGTCTGGGCTGAGAGCAGGTACGCGGCGCCCGCCTCCTGGGAGAAGGCCGACATCCCTGCCAAGGTGCCCGCCTCGGCGCTGGACGACGTACAGGAACTCGACGAAGACCTCGACCCGGTCGCCGCCGAGCCTCCCGGGCTCACACTCGACCCCGAGACGGGCCTGCTGTATGACGAGGACAACTGGTATCTCATGGACGGCAAGACGGTCGTCACTGAGGTGGAGGGCGCCGATCAGTTCGTCGATCCCAAGACCGGCATCCGGTATCGCCTCGGTGTGGCGGTGTTGTGGCCCGACCCTGAGAAGGGTCTGCTGTATGACGACGTGAACTGGTATCTCAAGGACGGCAAAACGGTCGTCACTGAGGTGGAGGGCACCGACGAATTTGTCGACCCCATGACCAGCATCCGATACCGCAACGGCGAACCAGTCCCGCCCCCGCCAAAGCCCGTCGAATTGCCGCCGGCCGCGGAAAAGCAGCTAGTCAGCAAGCTCGTCGAGGTGAGGACGGCCAAGGTAGCCCAGATGTTCGATGAGCTGCAGGCAGAGGGCTGGAGTCCAGTAGAAACGCCGGAGGAAGCAGCCGAGCTCCGTGCGCAAGGCGATGAGACCGCTTTCACTGTCGATGAAGTACTGCAGATGATCGACGCCAGAGTCGAGCAGCGTCTGGGATCCTGACCGCCAAAGGCCAGGGCCGCCGATAGGAGATCAAAGGCAGCATTATGAGCGATATGCCACCAGAAAAATCTTCCCTGAAGCGCAACCGAGAGGAGGAGGATTCAGTAAGTAAACGCAGAAAGGCTGCACTGGACGCCGAAGAAGAGATCGCCAGAATTCAAAAGGACGGCGGCCCGTGGCCACAGTTCGACGATAGCTTGTTCAAGAGCTTCCCTAAGCTCGGCAAAAAAATCGAAGCTGTGTCCGAGGACATCTACGAAACGGTGCAGCTTTATAAGGCTGACAAAGAGCTGTTTCATTTCAGTTTCGGTGCCGATCCGTCGGCGGAGAACTATGACGAAGATGCCTGGGATGCGATCCGGTATTATCAAAAAGCTCAGGCTTATGCTCCGAAGTTCCGCAAGCCGATACCTCGCAAGAGAACTAAGGACAAGCCAAAGAGAGTCACCAAAGAACAGGCCAAGGAACCGACAAGGGAGCAGCTCGAGGACGTTATGAACTTTGACTTCCCCACTTCGGAGAAGAGCGGGGGCCAGAGCACGATGGTCGGCTCGTGGCCGCCAAGCGTCAGCATATCCTCTCAGGCCGCGAAGGACTCCAGCTACGATCTGCAGTTGCTCAACCTGATCTCCCAGGCATTTCTTAACAAGATATCCTCCGCTGAGGTCGAGGCGATGGCGCTGGACGACCGCGTGGTTGTGAGCGCCAACGAAGCGGCATCGGTGAAGAGCCTTCAGGAAACAGCCCTTGAGGAGCTGATCGCGAAGCCTCCGGCAGAGCTTGAGGACTTGGCCAAGGAAAAGCATAGGGATCTCTCGGCGCTGCGCTCAGGAGTCAGAGAAGGCCCGTCGGAGGATGGCGAAGAACTTCTGGTCGGGATCGCCGTCGGCGCCAGTATGTTCCCAGGTCAGCGCGACGCGATTATGTCCTCGCTCAAGCTGCTTATCCAGGACAAGATCAAGCCGGCCGGGCCAGTAAATGCCAGCGCTCCGGGTGATGCCCTGACGAAATCCGAAAACAAGGCCAGGCTCGTCATCGTGAACCGGGTGCCGAGTTCTCATGCGGAGCAGAACTTGGTGTTGGCGCTTCTCAAGTCTGGCTACGGCAGAAGCAAGTCAGTGGCGGTCGCAGGCGGTAAGCGGCCTTGCACGATATGCTACCTAAGCTTGTGCCTGGTTAGAGAAGAGTTTACCGGCCTCTCATTCAATCCCCATGCCGGCGGTTATTACATCGGCGAGACCCTTGGCGGTCTTACGAAAATCGTGAATGCTATTGGGCTTACCGAGGAACAAGTCAGGGAGCGGGCTAAGCACTATCTCGGCGGCGACTTCACCAGTTACATTACCGCTGTCGCCAAATACGATCAAGTCTCCGCCCAAGAACGCACGGCCTTGGGCGTGACGGATGATGAAATCCGGCGCTCTTCTATGCTCAGCCTGCCCAAGCTTGAGGGCCAGGGTCTCTTGACTCGAACTTCGACTGTGGCGTTCAAGCCTGGTGAACAATTCTCGATGGAGAGCTTCGGCGAGTATGACCCGTCTAAGAAGGTGGAGCATATGGAGGTGGACGAGGAGGACTGATTCGAGCGGAGCCTTGCCGAACTGGCCGTGCCACCAACCAGCCGCGTGGCCGCGTCGCGTAATCGCGCAACGCGGCCACGCGCGCGATCGCGCACAAATACCTGCGCTCGATGAAGCTCAACTTCGCTGGGGCGGCTCAGCGTCAGTGAGCACACTCGGAAACTAAAGGGATCAAGGTGCTCAAAACAGCTCACCCCGAGGAGGAAGCGTGCCCTCGTATCTGTCCCCCGGCGTCTACGTCGAGGAGGTCTCGTCAGGCTCGCGGCCGATCGAGGGAGTCGGTACCGCCTTGTGCGCGTTCGTCGGCTTCACCGAGCGAGGCCAGGCGAACACTCCGACCCTGGTCACGAACTGGACCCAGTACACCAAGGCGTTCGGCGGCTTCGTCGACAGCGCCTTCCTGCCGCACGCGGTCTACGGGTACTTCCTCAACGGCGGCGGTGCGGCCTACGTGGTGCGGGTCGGTGCCAACGGAAGCGCGGACGGCGCGGCCGACGGCGACTCGGGCGCTGCCAGTGAACTCGGCCAGGCCGCACGCGGCGAGCTGACCACAGGAGGCGAGCGCGCCAGGCCCGCGCTGCGGATCAGGGCGCTCGCGCCAGGCATCGAAGGCAACGAGATCGCCGTCGAGGTGACGCAGGCAGGGGACGGCGCTGATGGCACGTTCAAGCTGCTGGTCAAGCGCAACGGCGATGTGGTCGAGACCTTCGACAACGTGACCGCCAAGCGCGGGCCGCGGTACGTGGTCACCGCCGTCAAAGAGCAGTCCAGGCTCATCGAGGTCGAAGAAGTCAAGGGCGCCGGGGTGCTCGAGCCGAAGCAGGGCAGCCAGGTGGCGCTGGCGGGCGGCGAGCCGCCGGCCGAACCCGCCGGGGCACCTGTGGCCGTCAGCGCGCACGAGTACGTGGGCGACACCGCCGCGCGCACCGGATTCGCGGGGCTCGAGGCGAT
>DATNEK010000203.1:0-34948 GCA_035553055.1 Streptosporangiaceae bacterium
GGCTCTCCTGCCGCCTTGTCGAGGATCGGCGCGCCGGCAGCCAGCAGCCCGCAGCCCACAACCCGCTGACCAGTGCGGCTACGGGGTCGGGCTACGCGGGATCGGGGTCCGGCCCTGGTCCGAGCTTGGGGGTGATGGCGATGGCGACGACGATGGCGAGGTCGTAGTCGTGGACGACGGCGAGGTCGTGGGCGCTGGGGAACTAGGTGAACTCGGTGTGCCGGTCGTGGCGGGTGAGCTTGGCGACGTCGGCGGTGGCGAAGGAGAGTGAGATGGCGGCTTCTGCGGCTGCTGAGATCGTCCATTGTGGGCGGGCGGCAGCAGCGTCGGCGACCGCGTCGGCGCTGGCCCCGGCGCTCCGAGCAGCACAGCGGCGGCGACGACCGCTACGAGCAGCCCGCCAACCCCGACCAGCGCGGCACGGCCGGCGACTGCTCTGCGCTCGCGGGCGAATTCGGTCTGCCGCCGCTGACGCAGGTCTGGCGGGAGCGCCGCCCGCTGGGCTGCCCAGCTGTTGACTGGAGCGGCCGCCAGTCCGACGGTCGGCAGTACGAGCAGCGCGGCCAGCAGCGGGCCGCTCAGCTGCGTCGGCCTGGTCAAGGCCCCCGCGATGCCAAGCAGTCCAAGTGTGGCCAGGCTGGACTCGGCCCAGTTAGCGCGGAGCGCCTGCCACCACTTCTGCCGCTCGCTGGTCTTGGGCGTGCGCAAGAACGCGGCCTTACGGGCGAACAGGCCGAGCACCGACGCCCTGGCCACGACCAGGGATGTCGACTGCCAGATGAAGAAGGCGCCAATCGCGTCCCGCCAGGACGCGCCGGTGCCGCGCCTGAGCAACGCCACGGCCCGGACGAGTCCGAGCAGGAACAGCACAGGGACGGCCGCGACAAGGAACACGGTCAGCTTGCGGAAAAGGCCGCCGCCGCCCGCCGCCAGGTCAACGACTCCGGCCAGCAGAAACACAAGGAATACCAGCCCGAGCAGGTCGCCGTACCACTGGAGCGCCCCGGCCAGGTAGGACCAGCGCTGCCCGGTGGTCAGCCGGTTCTGCCTGGTCGCCCGACCTGGCATCAGCGACCGCCAGTGCATGCGCAGGATCTGGATGCCGCCGAAGCACCACCGGTACCGCTGCCCCTTGAGCGCTTCGAATGTCAGCGGCATGATCCCCCGGCCGAGCGCCTGGTCGACGTGCAAGCCGCCCCACCCGGCCCGCAGCAGCCGCAGCGACAGCTCGGCGTCCTCGGTGATGCACCACTCATCCCACCCGCCGAGTTCGTCCAGCGCGACCCGCCTGATCAGCCCCATCGTCCCGGCGAAGATCGCCCCGTTACGCTCGTTCCTCGACGGCTGCGACACCGCGAAGAAGTATTTGTATGAGTAATACAGCCGCCGGTAATAGCGGGCATGGCCCCAGCCGCGGTAATCCTGCGGCGCCTGGGTGAAGCCGACCCACTTATCGCCGAACAGCGGCACCGAGCGGCGCAAGAAGTCCGGCTCGATCAGGTAGTCCGAGTCGACCACGCCGATGATCTCAGCGCGCTCGTCGGTGAGCTGACGAAGCGCGTAGTTCAGCGCCCCTGACTTGTAGCCCGGCCAATTCTCCAGGTGAGCGAACTTGACCTGGTGCCGCGCGCACCAATCTCGCACCGGCCGCCACAGCCGCTCGTCATCGGTGTTGTCATCGATCATGACGATCTCGAACCGCGGGTAGTCCAGCCGGGCCAGGGCACGCAACGTCTTGATGACCATGTCAGGCGGCTCGTTGTGCGCGGGGACGTGCAAGCTGACGAACGGTGTCTCGCCAGCCGGGAAAGCCGGGACGGCGGCGGGAACCCGGCGGCGCCAGTCCTCAGTCCCGAGCGCGTCGCAGATCTCCCACAAGTACGCGCACGCCATCACCGCGGCCACCAGCTCGAACAGCCACAACAGCACCCCGCCCACTGTTCCGGCCACCCCCAGATGGCTCGCGAACGTCCAGTCGAGCACATATGCCAGGTAGACGACGAACAAGAAGATGCTCGACGCCCAGCACAGATGACCGCGTGCGCTCCACCGCCTGGTCAGCGGCAGCCACACCAAGCTTGCGAATGCCAGCCCAGCGGCGGCCGCCAGCGCGTTGTGCTCCGACACCCCGATCAACCGGACTATCGAGGCAGCGAACAACGCCAGCACCGCCGTGCCTACCAGCGCGAGAACGAAGCGCCTGCTGGCTGGCCAAGCCCCGCGCGACGCGGAACGCGGCCGGGTCCTGACGAACAAGAAGGCCGATCCGGCGGGCGCGGCAATAAGTCCCGTCAATAGTAGAGCCCCGAGCACAACGCCCCCTGACAGCCGACAGTGCCGCTGTCCACGTGCCCAATCCATCTGGGATCACACACTGAGCGCTACTTGCGGCGCGCTCTTGCCGCGAAGCGGGCCGGTCAGATCCGGTGGTTGAGATCGATCGAGCCGGCCACCGTGCGGACCCGCAGGCGGGCCGGATCGCCCCGCCCGATGCGGCCTACGGCCACCCGTTCATCCGAGACCGAGGCCACGCGCACGGACGAGAACTGCGAATTGATCGACCCATGCGGGGACCGCGCGTCCACCAGGACTGACGAGCCACTCGGGAGCGTGATGCCGATGGCGCCGTCGGTGTTCCTGAATTCGGCCTGGCACCCCGGATTGAGACTGCCACGGAAGTTGATCGTGCCGCTCTGCGCCCGCACAAGCGAGCGCCCCTCAAGGCGTGTCGATATGGCCGTGATGGTCCCGTTGTCGGTGACGGCGCTGACCTGGCCATCGACTCGGCTGGTGTTGATTGAGCCACTCGTCGTGCGCAGGGCGATCGCGCCGCCGACGTTGGTCGCCCAGATCGATCCGTTGGTGTCGCGCAGCAGGAGATCGCCGGTGAGGCCGGCTGCCGTGAGCGTACCCGCCGCGACCACGACGTTGGCGGTCGCGTCCTGCGGTACCGCGACGTTGAAATCCACCCACGTGGCCTCGGGCAGCCCGGTGCCGATCGAGACCGTGACGGTAATGATGTCTCCCTGCTGCCGGTACTTGGTGTGGATGGCGTCGGTGAAGCCGCTGCGGTGCTCGGTGACGCTCACCTGGCCGGCCGACCCCGCCCGCAGGTGCACACTCCCCGCCGAGTGGACGAACCGCAGCACCACCCGGTTACCGACAGGAAAGACCGTCGTCCCCGGTGCTGGACGACCCGGTGCCGTTGACCTGGTCGTGATGATCAGCGCGATCACCGCGAGCAAGGCGCCGATGAGAATCAGTCGCCGCGGACGTCGCCACTGCGGTGGCACGGTCATGGCCGTTGGCTTTCCCGGGCGGAGAGCGCCTCATACCTGCGAGGCCCTCACCACGCTCGCTGGCTCCGAGCACTGGCGAGATCGGTCGTCTCGTCGGTGATGTGCGCCAGGCCGATGGCGGCCGCCATGCAGAACGCCGGGATGGTGGCGACCAGGTACCGGGCACCGTAGTCGGTGGTCGCCGCGGGAGTGATGATCAGCACCGCGCCGGTGAGCCAGGGCAGCAGCGCCGGGCCGCCAAGCCGCCGCCACGCTGTCATGACACCGACTAGCCCGGCCAGCGCTATCAGCCCAAGCACGAGTCCGGGCAGTATGACGTAGCGCTGGTAGACACCGATCCATCTGGCGAACGGCTGCACCAGCCTTGTGCTCGGGTCACGATGGCCGTTGTAGATGTAGCCGCTCTCGTACTGGGGGAGCTCGCGGTTGAATCGCGCGAGCGCCCGCAGGGACTGCGGGGTGGTGGCCGGGAACCGGTAGCGTCGCTCAGAAAACCACGCCGGGCTGCCCTTGGACTGCGGCTCGAAGTTGTCGGTGGTCGACTGCCAGACCGCCTTGAGATAGGCCGTCGGCTGCGCCCGGACCGCGCGGAGCGCGAAGTTGGTCGCGAGGCTGTTGGCCCGCGAGTCGAACGGCGAGCCACCCGGCGGCTTGACGTTGATCGGCGAGGTAACGCTCCAGGCGTAGAAGTTCGGATCCGGCCGATCGGCTGGCGAGGTCGAGATGCACAACCACCGCTCGTCGGCGGGCGGTTTGATCACCGAACATCGGGCGAACGTGCTCACGCGTGAGTAAAGGAACGCCCCTGTGCCTGAGGTCAGCGCGAACGAGCCGGTCGATTGCTCGAACCACCGGGCGTAGCCAAGCAGCGGGATTGCCAGCGTCAGGCACATCGCCACAACGCGCGTCCCGATCACCCTGAGCCGAACGTGCCTGGCTTTCTGGGCGCACAAGTACAGGCAGAAAACGACAGGAAGCAGGACTCCCTGCTCCCGATCCATGATCGCCCAGGCGAGTACCAGCCCCGTGAGCGCACACACCCACACTGACGGCACCGGACGCCACAGCATCATCACGACCGCGACAGTGACCAGCAGCCCGAACAGCGTGTCGCTGAGCACGAAGTGCTCCATCTGAAGCTGGTAGGCAGCGAACAGCACGGGGGCTGCCGCCGCGATGGCCGGACCGGCCCCCAGCTTGTGCCGCCTGAGCAGGGCGTATACCGCTGTCGCCGTCGCCAGGCCAATGACGGCCTGCACGAGGGTGACCAGCCACACGCTATGAAACGGTGCCAGGATGGCGAGGTAAAACGAGTAGCCGACTGGCCGGATGCGGCTTGGCGACAGCGGGGCCACCGCCTGGACATAGGGCAAGCTGTCGGAAAACCAGAGCGCGGGCGGGTAACCAAACACGACGATCAGTCGAAGGACGGCCGCGACGAGCAGCGCCAGGCAGAACAGAGCATGATCGCGGCACCGCGCGAGCAGAACGGCCCAGCCGACGCCCGCGCGACTGCCCCCCACAGACATAGGACTACCCGTACCCGATCCGATTGACCCGCCCGTGCGGCAGCCTTTACTTTCGCAGGTCCCCAGGCCTCAACCGGTACTGCTGAAGACGCAGGCCGTGATACTTCTCGGTCTCGCCGACCCACTCCATGCCGATCCGCCGCACCGTGCCCATGGCTCGCTCGTTCGCCGGCCGCACCAGCGCGATGACCTGCTCGATCCCCTGGTCGAATGCCCAGCGCGCCATAGCCAGGCCGGACTCGGTCGCGTACCCCTGACCCCATGCCATGGGATGCAGCGCCCAGCCGATCTCGAACTCCTCGTCAGGCGGCAACGGCAGCAAACTCGCGCCGCCAACCACCATCCCGTCCTGACGACGCTCGATGGCCCACCGTCCGGCTGGCGTCAGCAGCCCCGCGTC
The DNA here is from genome assembly GCA_035553055.1 of Streptosporangiaceae bacterium. GTDB lineage: Bacteria > Actinomycetota > Actinomycetes > Streptosporangiales > Streptosporangiaceae > Chersky-822. The sequence continues at coordinate 5,229 of DATNEK010000203.1, forward strand.
CTGCGCGACCCACAGCTCTAGCAGGTCTCGCATGGCCACGGCATCGGTGACCTGGCCCATCGACGGCGACAGCCACCGCGCCACCCGTTCATCCCCGTAGGCGCCGAACGCGGCCTGGGCATCACCGGCTTCCCACCCGCGCAGAACAAGACGCTCAGCTACCAGTCTCCGCGCCACACGTCTTACCCTAGCGCGCGTGGGTCGCGAGTACCTGGGTCGCGAAGTAAGCGGTCCTGCTGCCCACCGTCGCCAGCGCGAGCACGTCGACGCGCTTGGCCTGGGCGTTGAGGTAGACCTTCCACAGCGTCGACGTGCTGCCTCCAGGCAGCGACAGCCTGATCGCCGGGCCGAATTTGCCGGCACCGGATCCGGCGCGGCGCAACCAGATTGTCGGATTCGGGCTGGAGACATACCAGGCGACCCAGAGCCGCCCGAACGGGTCGGCGGCCAGCGTCGAGCCGTCGGCTTCGGCGACGTTGGCGACCGTGGCCGGCGCCTTCGCGCCCAACTTGATCAATTTGACCTGGTGCGCGATCGGCCAGCCGGCCAGGTAGGTGAGGTAGACGCCGGCCAGGTGGTGGCCCAGGCCGGTCGCCGTGGTCCGCTGACCGGTGTGGAGCGCGTTGTTGCCTGTGTTCGATCCCGGCATCCGGATCGGCCTGCCGATCCTGGCGCCACTGCGGTTCAGCCGCTGCGCCTCGATGCCGAAGTGATTGGTGACGTTGGAGTACCAGGTCAGCCAGGCCGCCGATGAGCGGCTGTCCACGCCGATCCCGGCCTGGTAAACACAGCAGCCAGCCGACGAAATCTGCTTGCTGGCATGTCCGTTGTGCCAGACCTCGAAACCCCGGTTGCCGCCGTCGGTAAAGGCCACCCACGGGTGCCCGTCCGCGCCGGTGGCCGCCGCCACGGTGAAGTCCCAGCTGTTGTTTTGCGCGCGCTTGACCGTGGTGACCTTCCACCCGTGTCCGCCCGCTGGCCAGGAGGCGACCGCGGTGCCGGTGGCCGAGCCGTGATTCGGCACCTGGTTCCAGAACACGTACATGGTGCGCCCGCTGATCGTGGCGTCCGGGAAGGTCGCCTCGCTGAGAGGCCCGGTGATCCGCACAGGCTTGCCGACCGTTCCGTTGGCCAGGATCGGGGTGTCGCGGACCACGACAGTGCCGATCGTGCCGCTTTGGCCATCGGTCCAGATCACGTGAAGCACCCCATTGGGTCCCCTGACCAGCCCGATGTCGGCGTTGATATCGAGGTCGCCCAGGGGGGTGACCTTGGTCCAGTGGCCTGGCCTCGGTGCCTTCGCTGGGCTGGACGGAGCGGCGGCGGTGACGCTGCTCGCCGCGCCGAGCAGCACAGCGCTCCCGGCGGCGATGATGGCGACGCGCAACAGTACTCGCTGCATTATTTCTCCCACTGCGCGGTACTTTCATAACAGTGCGCACCATTCTGGCACAATCGACCGGTCTAGGAAGACAGGCGACGCCGGCTCCGCCCAGGGGACACGAGGTTTTAGTTAGATGTACTGTTTGGGCATGCTCGCCGGGCCGCGCCTACGCCAGGTCGCGGTCGCCGCCGCCGATTGCGAGGGAACGGCCAGGCAACTGCGGGAAGCCTTCGGCTGGCCAGAACCGTTCCGTGATCCGGGCGTCGGCCGGTTTGGGCTCACCAACGCGGTGTTCGCCGCCGGCGACACGTTCGTCGAAGTGGTGACGCCGTTTCAGCCCGATACGGCCGCTGGCCGCTATCTGAGCAGTCGCGGAGGCGACAGCGGCTACATGGCAATTTTCCAGATTCCGGATCTCGCGCAAGCGCGACGCCGGGTCGCCGCCGCTGGCGTCCGGGTGGTGTGGTCGGCTGACCTCGCCGACATCGCGGGGACCCACCTGCACCCCAAGGACGTGCCAGGCGCGATCGTGTCGCTGGACTGGGCGGACCCGCCGCAGTCGTGGCGCTGGGCTGGCCCGGAGTGGACCGGGCAGGCCCCACCGCACCCGGCGGGAGGCGTGTCTGGGCTCACGATCGAGGTCACCGATCCGGCCGGTGCCGCCGCCCGCTGGGCCGAGGTGCTTGGCCTCGCCGTCTCGCCCGGCCACAACGCCGGCGTGTCGAGGATCGAGCTGGCGCGCGCCAGGCAGGACCTGCGGTTCGTACCGGTCGCCTCAGGCGGCGGTGAAGGCATCACGGAGGTCAGGCTCACCACCGAACGCGCGCTCGCGGTCAAGATCGCCGGCGTCCGGTTCGTATCGACCGCGGTATCAACTGGAGGCGGTAAGGCGTGACGCAGCTCGACACAGGAACCGATGACCTGCTAGCCGAGGTCGACGACGGCGTCGCGATCCTCACGATGAACCGTCCAGACCGGCGAAACGCCATGTCCGAGGCCATGATGGCCGCCATGGACAAGGTACTGCACGATGTCGAGGTCGATGATGCGGTCGGCTGCGTGGTACTCACCGGCGCTGGCGGTGCGTTCTGCGCCGGCGGCGACGTGAAGGCCATGGCGCAGCGATCAGCGGCCGACCGCGGGCACTCCATTGATGCCGCCATCCACCGGCAGCGGCTGCGGCAGCGCGCCACCAGCGGCCGGCTATGGCATATGCCCAAGCCAACGATCGCCGCGATCGGCGGACCGGCCGCCGGCGCGGGTTTGTCGCTCGCGCTCGCCTGCGATCTGAGGTATGCCGTCGATGGAGCGGTGCTGACGACCGCGTTCGCCAGGGTCGCGTTCTCCGGCGATTACGGTGGGACCTGGTTCCTCACCCGGCTTGTCGGCAGCGCCAAGGCCAAGGAGCTTTACTACTTTTCCGAACGGCTGTCCGCGGCCGACGCCGAGCGCCTGGGGATCGTCAACGCGGTCTTCCCGGCGGCAGACTTCGACAACGAGGTAAGACAGCGCGCCAGGCGGCTAGCCCATGGACCGCGGCTGGCGTACCGCTACATGAAGGAAAACCTCAACCGTGCCATCAACGGCGAGCTCGGCGACTGCATGGACATCGAGGTCACGCACCACGTCCGCGCGGGACTGACGGAGGATCACCGCGAGGCGGCGAAGGCGTTCGTCGAGCGACGCGAGCCGCACTTCACCGGCCGCTGACCCGCCCAGGAGCCTGCGCTGATCAGCCGTTGCCTGGCCACCCGGTGGTCGCCAGAGTCGCCCTGAGCGCGATAACGCGCTCGGCGGCTGCCTCGAAGTCGGCTGTGTTCAGCAAGTGGTGCGTGAACGCGAACGCGAGCTGGGTGGTCGCGGTATTGCCTTGGCGGAAATTCCGTGAGCTGGCCAGCATCAGATCCATGCCCGCCCGGGCGGCGCGGCTGACTTTAAGCTGAGTCGATGGGATCCCCGAGAGCGCCCCAGCCTCGAGCGCGTCGGTGATCGTTACGCCGCCGAAGCCGAGGCGGTCGCGCAGCTCGCCGAAAATGATCTTCGATGACAGACCCGCCGGGTTGACCGGATCGATGGCCGGATAGATCGCCCACGACAGCAGCACCAGCTTGACGCCGGCGGCGATCGCCGACACGTACGGCAGCTCGTCCACATTGCGAATGGTCGACAGCGACAGGTTAAGCGTCACCGGTCGCAGGTCGGTATTCTGCGTCGTCGTAGCCGCTCCGAGACCTGGAAAGTGCTTGACCGTTGCCGCCACGTTCCGGCGCTGCTCCGCCTGGGCATACAGGGTGCCAAGCGTGGCGACGACCGATGGGTTGTTGCTGAACGAGCGGCCAAATTGGTCGATGAAATTGCCTGGTGTCCTGAAAACGTCGAGCACTGGCGCGAGGTTGACGTTAAGCCCGACGCCGAGGAGGTTCAAGGCGGCACCGTCGCCGGCGGACGTGGCTGCCGACGGCGGGTCAGCTGACAGCCCGATCTGCTTGGCCGACAGGAATGGCCTGCCAGGCAGGCGCCGCACGGCGCCTCCTTCCTGGTCGGTCATCAGGAGCAGCGGCAGGTGCACAGGATTGAGCGGGCTCGCGGCCGCCTGGTCCAGTTCACGCACGACAGCGGCCAGATGCGCCTGTGTCCCCACGTTCTCGCTGAAGAAAATTATCCCAGCCACCTCACCGTGCCTGATGAGGTCGAGCAGCCCGGCCGGCGGTGTAAGGCCACCGTAACTGTAGATCACTCGCTGTCCCGCGAGCTGGAGCGGAGTCAGGGTCGGGAGCACCGCCTGGGCAACTGGGATACCGGCAGCGCTCGGCGACACAACCCCTGGGCGCAGCCCGAGTGCCGCCGACACCGCCGTGATTTGGTCAGGCCCTTCCTGAGCTGAACCCAGCCGGGGCCGTCTTTACCTGCGACCGCGACATCGATGTTCCCAAGGTGGCCGTGGTTCGCGAGGTTGCCGCGGAGCCTTGACGCGCGGATCCGGTGACAGCGAACGTGACGATCGCGGTGGCCGTGAGCGCCATCGCGGTCATGATTCCTGACCGCGGTGCGTGGATCTTTCCCATGAGGACCACGCTACGAAACAGACAATGCTCAGCGCGTAACGAGCAATTCCTGAATGCGCAAAAAGTTGAGCCGGCGACGTCGGTGAAAGGCCGGTCAAGACGCTGCGACGAGAGCGCGCGCAGGGATTACCTCGATTCAGACTGGGGTATCGCTGCGGCGCCGGCCACGCGGAAGGAGGACCCATGACCAGCGCGACCCCGGCAGTTTCCGCCAGGCGCGAACCGGAGGTCGAATGAGCGCGGCACAAGATGCGAGGAAAGTCGCGATCATCACCGGCGCCTCCCGTGGCATCGGCGCCGGGCTCGTGGACGGTTACCGCCAGACCGGATACGCAGTGGTCGGCGTTGCCCAGTCAATGCCCGCATCCGACGAGCCCGACTATCTCACCGTCCAAGGTGACATCGGCGAGACCGAAACCGCTGAGCGCGCGGTTGAACAGGCGCTCGATAGCTTCGGTCGGGTTGACACCCTGATCAATAACGCGGGGATCTTCATCGGCAAGCCATTCACCGACTACACGTTCGATGACTACCGCGCGGTCGTCGCGGTGAACCTGACCGGCTTCTTCCACATCACCAAGCGGGCGATCTCGCATATGCTCAGCCGCGGTAGCGGCCACATCGTGAACGTCTCGACCAGCCTGGCTGAGCATGCCGACAGCCGCTCACCTTCAGCGCTGGCCGCCCTGACCAAGGGCGGGCTCGCGGCCGTAACCCGGTCGCTGGCGATCGAGTACGCATCGCGCGGGGTGAGGGTTAACGCGGTCTCGCTTGGCGTCATCAAGACTCCCATGCACGCCGATCCGGCGCAGCACGCCAAGCTGGCCAGTCTGCACCCCCTTGGTCGTATGGGCGAGGTCTCCGACGTCGTCAAGGGGATCCTGTACCTCGAGCAAGCCAGTTTCGTCACTGGCGAGACACTGCATATCGACGGCGGCCAGACCGCCGGACGCTAGCCCGCGATGAATCCCCAAACCCATCGCAGGGTCGAGCCTGAGGCGCGCGATGGATCCCCGAATCCGCCTACCGCGGGTTCAAGGGGTGGTCGCGACATTGCCGGTAGATGACTCTTTCCGTGGTCACGATATCTGATGGCCTGCCGACGATCAGGGCGGCGCGGCAAACTGGCGGATTGCCCCGGTTTGGGAGACTTGACGTAGCTAGACGGCTGGTTCCTCGCGTGAAGCGGCGACGTCCGGCAAGACCAACGGTGGCCGGCGCGACAATTGCGGCAGAACCTGAAGTTGTGACGTAGAGTTTTCCGTCGACGGAGAGTTTGCCGCTCTATTCGCGGAAAAGCCTACCTCGACGGAAAAGGCTACATCATCACGACGGAACGCTGACGTGCGCTCCCCGGAGAGCTGCCGGGTTCCGGAATAGTTTTCGTGCGATAACACCTAAAACCATCCGTAACGCGGCAGTCATCCGTGATCCCGACGGCAATGCTCCGCACCCGGCACGGGAAGTTTCCGGTCCACGGCAATCTTCCGCCAGGCACCCGCCGATTCACCGCGATCACCGGCCGGCTACTGCCAGCACACGCTGATCCCGCACATCACACGGCAATCATCCGCAGTAATCACCGAACCCCGCGCTACCAGCCCCCACGCAGGACTTCGAATGCCATCCGCCTAGTCCGGCGGATGTCCCGCGCCGCCGGCTCCCGCCGAAGTCGCACCGCGAGTCCCGCCTGCACCACGAGGCCCCGTTGAGCGCGATGAATACCCGAATCCATCGCACGCCAGCCCACCGACCTCCGCGATGGATCCGGCAATTCACACAGCAGGAAATCCGGGTGTGAATATGGCAATCCATCGCCGCACCCGACCGGCCCGGCGCGATGAAACCGCCAACCCATCGCATCTCCGAGCAGGTCGCCCAGGGCATCTCAGCTGGCACCCCGCACCGCGGGCGACCTGGCCGTAGCGCGCCAACCCGCTGGACGCACCGCGGGCAACCCCGGCTGCGCGAGCCCGGCCGCGCGAGCCCCGGCCCGGCCGCGCGAGCCCCGGCGGCGCGAGCCCCGGACGCGAGCCCGGACGCGCGAGCCCCGGACGCCGCTGCCAGACCCGGGCCCGCCACGGTCGGCCGCCGGAGCCTGTGCACTACCGCCGGGCACAACGCGTCATCTCCCACGCTAGTCACCCGGCCGTCCGCGCCGCCAGCACAGGCAGTACGCCCGCCAAGCCCCCTTTCGGCAAACTTCCAGGTAACGGCCGGTTACAGGTGGCGGCTCCACCAGTCGAGTATCGCCTCGAATCGCGCGACCCGGTGGTTCGGTCGGCCGCCGCGCGACAGGTTGTGGCCCTCGCCGGGGAACAGCAGCATTTCGGCCGGGACTCCGCGCAGCCTGAGCGCGACGAATAGGCGCTGCGCTTGTTCGACTGGGCAGCGCCAGTCGTGTTCGGAATGAACGATCAGCATCGGAATGCTGATGTCGTCGGCGTAGCGCAGTGGGCTCTGGGCGGCCCAGCCAGCGGGGTCGGGTCCCCACAAGGCGGCCGCGAAGAGCCAGCCGATGTCGCTGGAACCGTGGAAGCTGTCCACCGCGTTGACCGCGCGCTCGCTGACTGCCGCCTTGAATCGCTCCCCGTGGCGGGCGGCGAGCCAGGTTGTCATGTAGCCGCCGTAAGAACCGCCGAGCACACCGACGCGGGAGCCGTCGAGGTCATCGGCGGCCAGCCCGGCGTCCAGCAGGGCGAGCAGGTCAGCGGCCGCGATCGTGGCCGCGTCGCCTACGACGCATCGCCCGTGAGCCCGCCCGTAGCCGGAGGAGCCTCGCGGGTTGCCCATGATGACCGCGTATCCGGCGCCGGCATAGACCTGTGCCTCGTCGAATAGCCGCCAGCCATATTGCGTGAACGGCCCGCCGTGGATCATCAGCAGCACAGGATGCGGGCCTGGACCCTCCGGCCGCACGATCCAGCCGTGCACCGGATAGCCGTCCGGCGCAGTGGCTGTGATCTCATCCATCGGGCGCGGCGACGGTATGGCAGCAAGAGAGGTGAGCTGGCGCTGCGTCCCTTCAGCGAGTGCGATCAGTTCACCGCGTGAGCCGGGATCGGCGACGGCGGCGACCAGCATCGACTTCGCGTACCCGACGCCTTCAACCTGGCGCCCCCCGCCCAGCAAGGTCTCAGGCTCGCGGCCGTCGTAGGGGACGAGCAGCAGGTCGACCGCGCCGCGGCGCTCGGCGCAGGCCAGCACTCCTTCTGGCGTCGTCTCGATCGTGGTGTCACGGGCCAGATGGATGGTCTCGGCGTCGGTGAGCCGCCTTGGCGGGATCGAGCCATCGGCCGGGACCGACCACACGCCGGTGTTGCCAACGATATCGCGGCCGCTCGGGCCGAGGTCGGAGGCGGCGAAGCACACCGACGTGCCGTCCGACGTGAAGCGGATCTGGCCGATCGAGAGCCTGGGTCCGTCGGCCGGGCCGCCACGGGTGATTGGCCGCGGTTGCGAGCCATCCACCGCGCACATCCAGATATCGGTGACGAGGTCGGCGTCGCGGCCGTCATGACGGGCGGAGACGAAAGCGAGGCTCTGGCCATCGTGACTCCAGGCTACGGCGTCGTGGTCGAAGTCGCCGCTGGTGACCTGGACCGGCTGAGCATCAGGCTGACCGAACGGGTCGACGACGAAGACGTGGGATCGCCTGTCGATGAAGAAGCCGAGGTTGTCCTCGCGGTACTGGAGGGTCGTGATCCGCCTGGGCGGCTCGGCATCAGCCTCGCCAGAGGTGTAGCGCCCCTCTTCTGGTACGCGCGTGACGCAGGCGATTAGACGAGAATCTGGGCTCCAAGCCGGAGCCCCAGCGCCGAGCGGCAGGTCGGTCACGCACCTTGGCTCGCCTCCGCCGGTGGGCATGACATACAACTGCGGCCTGCGGCCCTGGCCTTCTCCGCCCGTCGCGCGCAGGAATGCGAGCCACGCGCCGTCCGGAGAATAGGCGGGCGCCGTGTCACGCCATCCGTTGGTGAAAGGACGCGGCGGCGCGGTGCCGTCCGTCGGGACGATCCACAAGTGACCACGGTAGTCGTCGGTTTCCAGATCGGGCCGGGTCACGGCGACGACGGCGAACCTGCCGTCCGGCGCGACAGCGGGCTGGCCGAGGACATGCATGAGCGCGATATCTGCTGGCTTCATACGAGCAACCTAGCAAAATACGCCGTAATCGGACATTGCCGTGAACCTGTGGCATCGCCCACCAGAAGGTTAAGCTCAATGGGATTACGAGCCGGGCGGGTTCGCACTGCCGAAAGGACGACTGATGATCGAGCCATATCAGGCCATCGGCCTGGTACCCACCATGCGCGGTATTCGCCACCGGGACGAGATCAAGGTCAATCTTGAGCACCTGTCGCACCTGATCAAGGCCGCCTCCTGGCTGTCGAGCCTGGATCTGCCGGTGCGGCTGATCGCGATACCCGAGGGCGCGCTGCAAGGGTTCAATGACGAGGTCCTCGACTTGGATCACGAGGAGTTCGCGCGCGAGTGCGCTATTGACATTCCCGGCCCGGAGACCGACTACCTGGGCGCGCTTGCCCGGCAGTGGAACGCGTTCCTCATGGCGCAGGCGAAGGCCAGGCATCCGGAGTTCCCCGGGCGGTTCTTCAACGTCGGCTTCGTGCTGAACCCGGACGGCGAGATCATCCTGCGGCACCACAAGGTGGTGCCGTTGCTACCGGTGGAGCACTCGGTTACCCCGCACAACGTCTGGGACAAGTGGGTCGAGTTGTATGGTCGCGGCCTCGACGCGTTCTATCCGGTAGCCGATACCCCGATTGGCAGGCTCGGCTTCCTGATGGCGAACGAGGGCTCGTACCCGGAAAACGCGCGCGGGCTAGCGATGAACGGCGCCGAAGTCGTCTACCGGGGTCCTTACCCGCATCCGCACGTCGGCAACGGGTTGTTCGAGGTGCAGAACCGGGCGCGAGCCCTCGACAACAACCTGTACCTGATCGCCTGCAACGTCGGCACCTATTACCTGGACGGGCAGTCCACCGTTCCGATCGACACCTTCGGCGGCGGCTCGGTGGTCGTCGACTACCGCGGCCAGATCATCGGACGTCATGACTACAGCGCCGGCTCGTCCTGGGTGGCCGGGACCATCGACATCGAGGCCCTGCGCTCGTTCCGCTCCAGCGCGCAGTGGGACAACTGGCTCAAGGATCTGACGACCGAGCAGTACCAGCTCATCTACGAGCAGCCGGTCTACCCCAAGAACCTCTACCTCGACCGCAAGCCTTACGGCCACGCCGACTACCGCCGTGAGGTGATCGACAGGCAGATACGGCTCATGCACGAGCGAGGCATCTGGGTGCAGCCCGGCTAACCCCTAGCTGCCGGTCACCGCGAACCATGCGTCAGTGCCCGTCGGGCCGGTGACGAACACGATCGGGGCGACGCATGGCCGGGGAAGGGCTACTCGGGCATGGATGAGGGAGTCCCCGGCGGAGTTGGCCTTGAAGTCGCCGGTGCTGACGTTTACGACGGTGGCTGTGTTCCCCGCGCCGATGGTCTGGCAACTGACCAGGGCGCGGAAGTCAGCGAAGGGGTTGGTGCCCTGCAATGCCGTCGGCACTGGCGCCTGCTTGGCCAGCACCAGCCCGCGCACCCGCAGCACCAGATGACCATCGCGCTTGAGAGAGCCGCTCGCGGCCTTGAGCACCCAGGGCAGCCCGCCGCCCACCACGCCGCGTACCGGGTTGGCGGCACCCACGAACGGGCCGGTTACCGGCGCCATCGTGGAGAACTTCAGCACCGTGGCCGGACCGTGCTCGGGATCGGGTTTGGGTGAAGCAGCGACACTTTGCACCGCTATCGCGCTCACCAGGGCCGCTCCGCCAACTGCGGCCAGCAGCCAGCTGATCTTGCGCATCTGAACCTCCTTGCCTGGCGCGCGGACAGCCGCGACACGCGCCCTGGCCGACTCATCCCTTTTAGGGTCACACGTCCCGGCGACACAAATGGTTCACCGGACGGCTAGCTGCCGAGAATCGGCTCGAGCCCGAAGGCCGGGAAGAGCTTAGCGTCGAAGGTCGTGATCTCGGCGATACGGCCGGACTCGATCCGCATCACGTCGAACTTGAACGCGCGGTAGGCAGTGTCGCCTGGGCGTAGCACGTAGCTGGCAGCGGCTGGCATGCGGTTAGCGCGAACCGGCACCAGGCGCCAGGTTCCGATGGAAAGTGCCTCGCCCATGAGCGGCCGGATCGCTTCCTTGCCATCGAAGCAGAGCGGCTGCGGCGGCATGGTGATCCGGATGTCGGAAGCGGCGATCGCCATCGCGGCTTCGCTGTCGCAGCGCTCGTGCGCGTCGATGAAGCGCTCGACCAGCGCCAGTTCCTCGGCGGTTGATGCCTGCGGCGACCAGTCGGACCGGCTCGGCGGCAGGTGTTGCTGCATCGTGGCCCGTGCCCTTTGCAGGGCGCTGTTCGCCGCGGGCACGCTGGTGCGCAGGGCGCTCGCGGTCTCGGCGGCCGGCCAGCCGAGCACGTCCCGCGCGATGAGCGCGGCCCGCTGGCGGGGTGGCAGCACCTGCAGCGCGGCGAGGAAGGCCAGTGAGATGGTTTCCCTGCGGATGGCAGCGTCCTCGGGCGCCTCCTCCGGCGACACCGCCTCTGACGCTTGGTCGAGCAGGGTGTCCGGATAGGGCTGTAGCCAGGGCACTTCGGCGAACGAGGTCAGCCTGGGCACGCTCCTGCGGGTGCGGAGCATGTCCAGACAGACGTTCGTCGCGATGCGGTACAGCCAGGCGCGTGACTGGTCCGATCCGTCGAAGCTGTCCCGGCCGCGCCAGGCGCGCAGGAATGTTTCCTGCACCGCGTCCTCGGCCTCGTCGAACGAAGCCAGCATGCGGTAACAGTGCACATGCAGTTCGCGCCGGTGCCGCCGGGTGAGCTCGTCGAACTGGTCCATAACCACGCTGTGGCCTCCTCGGTCCTGGCCCCCTTGTCAGGACTTGGTCCTGTCGACTTCCTGTAGCAACCAGATGTTGCCATCGGGGTCGGCGAATTCGGCGAAGGACATGTAGTTCGACCGCTGGGGGTGCGGGCCCGGCTGCCATCCGCCGTCGCCCATGTGCCGGATCTCGCCCACGTCGACACCACGCTCTCTCAGCTCCGCTCGCGCCGTCGTGATGTCAGGAACCACCAGGTGCAGTCCCTGCTGCGAGCCGGGCTCGGCCGCCGTCAGTCCGGTGCCGAATCCGATCGAGCAGGCCGATCCTGGCGGCGTGACCTGCACTACCCGCTGCCCAGGCAGGCCGGTTCCCGTGTCAACGAGCAGATCGAATCCAGCCTGTTCCAGGTAGAACTTCTTCGCCCGGTCCGCGTCGGCGACCGGGATGAGCACCAGTTCGAGTGTGTATTCCATGATCATGACCTCCTTCGTCCCATGTAACGAGGGCCGATGCGAAAACTCATCGGTGCACCGGTGAAGCCACGGCTCGCCGCAGGGTCTACTGAGCGCTTTCGAGAGATGCATAGGTATGTGATATAAATTCACCCATGGACATGGTGGGTGAGCGAGGTGCGGCCATGGTGGCCGAGGCAGGGGCCGGCACGGGTATGTCTGCGAACCCGTTCAAGCAGCCGAAGGCGGTATTCGCTGTCGCCTTCGCCTGTGTCGTCTCCTTCATGGGCATAGGCCTGGTTGACCCCATACTTCCCGCGATATCGCACCAGCTTCATGCCTCGCCCAGCGAGGTGACGCTGCTGTTCACCAGCTACCTGGTGGTCACGGCCATGGCGATGCTCATCACCAACTGGGTTTCGAGCAGGCTCGGCGCCAAGCCGACGCTGATCGCGGGCCTCGCCCTCATCGTGGTTTCGAGCGCGCTCGCCGGTGCTTCGCCCACGATCAGCGGCATCGTCGGGTTCCGGGCCGGCTGGGGCGTCGGTAACGCGCTATTCATCGCCACATCTCTCGCGGTGATCGTCGCCTCTGCCAGCGGAGGCTTCGCCGGCGCCATCGTGCTGTATGAGACCGCTCTCGGCGTGGGCATCGCCACCGGGCCGCTGCTCGGCGGCCTGCTCGGCAACATCAGCTGGCGCGATCCGTTCTTCGGCGTGTCCGCCCTTATGGCCATCGCGCTGATCGCCACCGTCGTGCTGGTCCGCAAGACTCCGCAGCCGGTGCACAAGACCAGCCTGTCCGCCCCCTTGCGCGCGCTACGGCACCGCGGCCTGCTGACGCTTTCGCTGACCGCGCTCTGCTACAACTGGGGATTCTTCACCGTACTTGGATACGCGCCGTTCCCGATGGAACTGAGCCCGCTCAGGCTCGGGCTGGTCTTCGCCTGCTGGGGCGTGCTGGTCGCGCTGTTCGCGGTGTTCGGCGCGCCCAGACTGCAGGAGCGGTTCGGGATCGCCAGGACCATGTACGTCAATCTCGCTGCATTTGCCGTTATCGTGATAGTCATCGCGATATGGACGACCGACCGTTTCGTGCTGATACCCGCGGTCATCGCCTCGGGCATCTTCATCGGCGTCAACAACACGATCACCACCCAGGCGGTGATGACCGTCTCGCCCGTCGAGCGGCCGGTCGCCTCGGCCGCCTACAGCTTCGTCCGCTTCATCGGCGGCGGCCTGGCGCCTTACGCGGCAGGCCGGCTCGTCATCGCGCTGAACATCCACGCGCCTTTCTTTATCGGCGCGGCCGTCATAGTGGCGGGAATCGTGATCTTGTCCACCGCGCACCACCAGCTCAATGCGGCCGAACGAGTCCAGGCCCAGCAGGTCAGCGGCACTGCGCCAGCCGCCGCGCCGCAGCTAGTGGCGCACTTGCGCGTAGAGGCTGGCGCGGCGCGGACGGGTGTCCTCTCGTCTGGAGTGATTCTCGCTGCCGTCGATGGCTCTCCGGTCGGTTTCCTGGTGACCGAGGCCGCGGCGCGGCTGGCGGCGATGACTGACCGTGCTGTCCACGTAGTGCATGCCGAGGAAGGCGTGGTTGCCGGTGATGCCGGAGTCGATGCTGAGCAAGCGGACACCGTCCGGGCGCTGGTCGCCCGGCATCTAGACCATCTGGCCGAGCAGCACGTCCCCGCTGAGGGCGCAATCCTGCTTCGCGCCTCGGATCATGGCACGGCTGGGCGGCTGATCGCCGACTACGCCAACAACGTCGGCGCAACCACGATCGTCATCGGCGCGCCAACGCACGGCGGCCTGCCCGCTCTCATGGATGCCAGCGCGAGCCAGGAGCTGTGGCGGCATGCTCGCAGCAACATCGTGATTGTCAACCCATCGGCTCCGAGACTGTCAGCGACCACGGCCGGCGCGGTCGCGTCCGGGCAATAGACCACGTCAGCCGGATTCTCGCCGTGCAACAGCAGCAACGGTCCAACGCCGCAGTCCCTGCTACAGCAAGGTGCACAATGCTGTCGTGCACTAGTGCGCCACCTGCCGGCGCCGGCTCGGGGTAACAAATCCGCACTGTAGGAAATATCCTTATTAGGATATTAACGGCGAGCAACCGTTTCATCTGTCACTTGAATAATTCATAACACCATTGAATGCCGACCGTTTCTAGAACGGCATCAGGTTTCGTCAAATTGGTGGGTCAGCTAGGTTGTATTTTGGCCCGGCGGCAATCATGCTCAGGAGCTATCCAGTCTGGCGCGGGCATACCGTGCGGCGGCGAGCGGAGGATGGCATGAGCGACCAGGCCAATTCGGAAGGGCTTATCGGCTCGGCAGGCACAAGTGAAGGCGACACCGGTGCGTCGCAGCAGGGGCGCGGTCATGGACGGCGAGCGGTGATGCTGGGGGCGGCGGCCGTCGGCGCCGGTGCGGTGGCCGGAGTGGCCGGCTCGGCAGGGACGGCGATGGCGTCAAGCAGCGCGCCAGAAGTCAAGGGGTTCGTGCCGCTGTCGCGCAAGATCGTCGTAAGGCTGCCACCGACGCCGCTGAACATTGACCAGGCTATAAGGGTCATGGAGAGCGTGCTTGGCCAGGCGGGCTGCCAGGGCTGCTTCTCTGGCCTTGACCTCGTCTTCACCTATGAGAATGAGTTCATCGTGAACGCCAAGGGTGGCGTACAGGCCGAGATCTAGCGCTGCGACGTGAATTGCTCGGCGAAGGGGCTCAGTGCCCTCGTCCACTCGGGGTCGGGCTGACGTATTTTCCTGTCCTTGAATCATTTCTCACCAGGCGAGCCGACCTCATCGACGTGGTTGAGGTGTCGCCGGAAACGCTATGGCTTGATGATGGCCGCGGAGGCTACGTTTGCGATCAGGTTCAGCTTGACCGCCTGACGGGGTTTCCTGCTCCGAAGGTGATCCATGGCGTCGGCAACCCGGTGGGCGGGTCGGCGCCGGCGGATCAGGTCAGGCTCGAACTGCTCTCGGCCATCGTCGAGTCCTTCGGCAGCGATCTGGCGAGTGAGCATCTGAGCTTCGCTCGCGTGGCGAGCGGTGACGGCTACGACTTCACGGGATTCATGCTTCCGCCGCGGCAGACCGCCGAAGGTGTCGAGGTCGCGGCTCGGGCGGCTCGGGCGATGGCGGCACGGGTCAACGTGGCCTTCGCCATCGAGAACGGCGTCAGTTACCTGCGGCGCCGCCGCGACGAAATGTCAGATGGCGAGTTCGTCGCCGCCGTTGCCGAACAGGCCGACGTCGGGATCCTGCTTGATCTGCACAACGCCTACGCGAACGAGCGCAACGGCAGGGGCAGTATGGCCTCGTTCGTGGCGGCCCTGCCGCTTGAGCGGGTTGTCGAGATTCACCTGGCCGGCGGGTTGCCGCACGGTCCCTACTGGCTTGACGCTCATTGCGGTGCCATGCCCGACACCGTATTCGGATTCGCCAGGGAGCTTGTGGGAAGCCTGCCCAACCTGCGCGTGATCAACTTCGAGCTCATGCCGCTCTTCTTCGCCGAATTCGGGGCCGACGGCGTTACCCGAGAGCTTGATCGATGCCATGAGCTGTGGGGTGCTCGCAAGAGCGTCGCGACGCCCCGATCCAGGCAGCGACGAGCCGTCGTCGCCGTCGCGGCGGCCCCGCCGGACCCCGCAGCGTGGGAGCGGCAGCTAGCGACACTGGCGCGTAACTCGCCGCTCGACGGTGAGCTTGGCGAGGATGGTGAGCAGAGCGGCGATGGTGAGCTGAGCGGCGATCCCGGAATTGACGTGCTGCGCTTTCTGGTCGCCGAATTCCGGGCTGGCCTGCTCGCTCGCGGGCTCAAGCTGGCCACGCGCTTGCTGCTGCTCCATCTAGGAGAGGTTGCCGTGCGCGGGATCTATGCGGACTTCTTCGCGACCCGTCCTCCTGAGCTGTTCGCGGCCGCCGAAGCAGAGGCCTTCGGTGACTACCTCTCGGGACTCGACCTTGAGGTTCCGCACCTGCACGCAGTTGTCAGCTTCGAACTGGCCCTGCAACGCGCCGCCGCTCGGGGAGACTCGGCCACTATCGAGTTCGATGGCGACCCCGAGGCCATCCTGTCGAGCCTGGCCGCGGGCATCCGCCCGCCGCCGCCGACGCCGACGTCGCAAGCGGTGCTGGTGGAAGCGGCAAGCGACTAGGCGATCAGGAGGCCTGCGAGACGGGGCGTGCGCTCACCTCCGCTGACTACGGCTTGCGGGCGACGCCGCCGAGGGCGGACAGGCGGCTGGTTTCCGGCGTCAGCGGCGTGTAAGGGCGCCAGTCTTCCCTGGCCACGATCCCCGGTTCGACTAGCTCGAGGCCGTCGAAGAAGCCGGCGAACACCGCAGGGCTGCGCAGGTGGTACGGGACCGCGCCGCTGTTCTTGTACAACTCCATCGAGCGCACAGCCGATTCGTCGGTGTTGGCTCCGTCGGACATCGCCAGGTAGCTGCCGGACGGGAGGGCCTCAATCAGCCGCCGCACGCACGTGCGCGCCTCGTCGTCGTCCTCTACATGTCCCATGATCCCGTTGAGTATCAGGGCGATGGGCTTGGTTGAGTCCAGCGTCCTCGCGGCCTGCGCCACGATCCGGCCGGTGTCGTGCAGGTCCGCGTCGATGTAGTCGCAGGCGCCCTGCGCCGTACTAGTAAGCAGGGTGCGAGCATGCGACACAACGAGGGGGTCGCTATCTACGTAAACGATCCGGGCCTCAGGCGCGATCCGCTGCGCCACCTGATGGGTGTTGTCCGCCGTAGGCAGACCGGCGCCAATGTCAAGGAACTGGCGGATTCCCGCCTCGCCCGTGAGGTACTCGATGACGCGGATCTGGAAGGCACGAGAGACCCTGGCGGTGTCTCGTATGCCCGGATACACCTCCGCGACCTTATCGCCAACCACTCGGTCGATCTCGTAGTAGTCCTTGCCGCCCAGCCAGTAGTTCCACATCCTGGCCGAATGCGGGATCGTGGCATCAATGGTGCCCAGTGGCTGCTGGCTCACGCCGGAAGGGTCGCCGTTCATCTCCGAACACCTCGCTGTCGGCCAATCAAACTTCGCGGATCGACCCTAACCTACTCGTTCCCGGCTTATTTTCGAGTCCGACTCGCAGGGCCGTTTAACTGAGCGCGCTAGTGACGTGCAGCCCGAGGATGGCGGCGGCGAGCTGAGCCGGGATGAGGGCTGATCCGATGACGGTGAACTGCCAGGCACCGAGCATCGGGCCTGCCTCGCGGGCAATTCGCCGGCTGATCAAGCTTGCGACCGAGCCAGTGATGAGCAAGTTCGGGCCGATCGCGGTGGCTAGGATGGCTGCCCATAGCCCGACTGGCCCGGCTGGGTGCAAAGCCGCGGCGGCAGGCAAGTTATTGAGGCCGGCGGCCAGCGTGGTGCCGACCGCCAGCTGGCTGACGAAGCTGCCCCCGGTGGCGATGCCTTGGGCGAGCAGCGCGCGGACCGCGGAGGCGGCGAGGAACATGGGCAGCAGATCGAGCACCATCCGCGCCGACGGATGGTCGGGCGCTCGGCGGGTTGACCCTGATCCGGCGTGTGCCAGCCAGGCGCTGAATAGGCCGATGGTGATGACGGTGACCAGCAGCCAGGCGAGCCATGAACTGCGCAGGTAGGCCAGCGTCGGCAGGGGCACGCGGCCGAGCAGGAGCAGGCTGGTTATGTTGGCGGTAGGGAGCAGGAACGAGGTGGCATTGGCGGTGATCGCCACCGCCACGGCCAGACGATCGGCGCGCATGCGGTGCTGGCTGGCGGCCTGGAGAGCCACCGGCGTGGCCACGACGACCGCGACATCGAGGTTCACTAGCCCGCTCAGCAGGGCGGTGAACGCCAGCACCGAAGCGGCGGCCAAGGCGCGCGGCGCCCCGTCTCTGATCAGCAGCCGAGCGAGCGCCTTGAAGACTCCGAGCCGGCCGGCCAGCACCGAGCCGGCGATGATCAACGCCAAGGTCGCGAAAGGTCCGAGCGTAGTACCGGCGGCCGGAAGCATTGCCTGCGGTCGCCAGCAGGCCGCAGCGGCCGTCAGGATGACCGCGGCCGTCCACAGCAGTACAGGAATCCAGTCCCGAGGTGACGTGATCGTGGCGGATATGGCAGGCTTTCTTGATGTGGAAGTACGCGTTCCTCCTCAATTGTTGCCGGGATCTACGGGTAGATGTCGATGATTGCGGCGTGGCCGCTCGCTAGTGATGTTACACGATAATGTCAGATTTTAATCAGGGTAGCCAGGGTGGCCTGGGCCGTAGGGAGCGCAGGGAGCGCGGGGAGCGCGACGACGAGTTGATGGCCATACCGAGGCTCGCTGAGCAAATCGGGGTCACCCCACGGGTGCTGCGGTACTGGGAAGAGCAGCAGTTGATCAGCCCAAGTCGCGAGCACGGCAAGCTGCGCTACTCCCCGCGCGACCTGGCCATCGCCGCGCTGATCCGCCGGCTCATCGAGGCCGGCGCGGGCGTCGATGGCATCCGGATGCTCAAGCGCCTCGCCGAGCGCGACGTCCGCCGCGCCGCCGCCACCGGCGAGGAAGACGCGCTCGCCGAAGAGGCGCTGCGCATCTTGTATCAGCGCAAGGCCTTCCGCGAGGAAACCGGCGCAGACGAGGAGCACTACCCCCACCGCAAGCCGGCCCCCCCGGAGCACGGGCCACCCCCGGAATACGGGCCACCCCCGGAATACGGGCCACCCCCGCGTCGTCGTCCCCGGCCAGGGCACAAGCACCCGTAAAGACCGTCCGCATAGACAGCGGGGATGAACTTGACAGCGGCGATGATGGGCAGGCGCTGCTCTCCGGGCGGCGCGTTCGGACTGGGCGGAGAGTTTTCGTGTGCGCGACGGATATCCGCCGGGTCGCGGAGGGTTTTCCGTGTGATAGCACGAAAACTATCCGGAGCGCGACAATCATCCGTGATTCCCACGAAAACTCTCCGGGCAGGCTCGGCAAGGGCCATCACGCGCGCTACGGAAACCCCCGGACTGCTGCGCCGAGCGCCGAATGTTACGTGTTTTCCACGATGCGCCCGGGCCACGGGAGCCTGCACAATGACCGGTACCGGCACCGCAGCACTAGGAGTGGCCGATGACATGTCTAGAACCGTCCCCGCCGCGCCGGCGTTGGGTCACTAGGACAAGCCATCTCCGACCTGCAGAATCATCACGGCGTCACGGCGGGCTCACCCGTCTAATAATTCCCGATCACAGCCATTTCCGAGATTGGGTATTCCCCACGCAGCAGATGCCTGTCATGCTCTACCCGAACTTGATCGCTAGGAGGAAATTGAATTGAAACTACAGCAAATCGCTATCGGAATCGGAATCGGAATCAGTGCCTTAATCAGCGCATCTCTCCTGTCAGCGCCCACGGCGCTCGCAACGTCGCACGCCCACTCCCCGAGGTCACTCCCGGCCTGGGCTCACGGTTCCATCAAGGGAGCGGGGCCGCACAGCGGCGTGCGCCTAGAGCTGGTTGAATGGCCCAGTGGGTCGGCCTTGGCAAAAGCCCGCGTTGGCCAGAAGATGCGTCTGCGGGTCCTCGGCAAGACCACTTCCTCAAGTTCGGGCAGTTACACTCTCCGTTCAGGCGTCACCCTTTCCAAGGGGATCCACAACCTGCGGGTGCTCGCGCGCAGCAGCGTGGCCGTGGGTACATTCGCATTCCCCCGGAAGATCGTGCGCCGAGGGCGCGCTCTGGTCGCGGTTGCGGTCAATGGCGGTGCGAGCAGCGGACCCGTCACAGCCAACATATACATGATGGCGCTGCCGAAGGCGGAGCAGTTGACCGCACGCCGCCACCCATCGGTTTGCAGCCCTTCTTTCATTGTCAAGACGCAGGACCTCGGCCAGAAGTGGGTGGATATTGGCGGCCTGTACTCGATAGGCATAGCCAAGGCCAAAGCTCAGATGACCTACTCAGAGGGGGCCTCCACCACGATAGGTATCGGCGTCAGCGTTCCCTTTACCAACGGCTCCTTCACGGCAGGGGGCACGGAAGCCGAGACCAAGACCGGCACGGAAGGTTTCACGCCGCAATTCGAGCCCGAGGAAAATATGCAAACCAAGTATGACTTCGTCAAGGTATCCGTGAGGTTTAAGGGCTGCCGCGGCAGTTACACCGATGCCGAACCGACGGAATGGGCCACCGGACAGAATGAGGTGATCGTCGTCCCTCCGAAAGCCGAGCATTGTGGTGGAAAAACCCCTAAAGGCGGAACCTTCACCGCCACAGACCAGAAGGCGGGCACATTCTCGGCAGGCGTCGACCTGAAGAAAGAGATCGGCATCAACTTGTCGGTTCAGTCCGGGTACAACCAGAACTTGGCCATAACACTGACGATGGGTAAGGGCGGCGGACACTTCTGCGGTTCCAACCACCTGCCGCCCAAGGCGCAGTGGGTCGTCATGGACCAGACCCAGTTCGGCAACCCCGGGCCAGTAGCAGGCCGCTCCCACGTGAAAGGACAGAGAGCATCCAAGTGAACCGCATCACCATGGGAGGGCTGGCCTGCGGGCTGGCCCTCCTGCTGACAGCCGCATGCACCAGCAGCGGTCCGTCCACCGACGGGCCGTTCGGCAGCACCATCCAAAGTTCGGGAGGGTATTGCATCCCCGCCGCCCGGCCTGGCCAGTTCGCCTATTCCGGCTATGAGGAGTTTCCCAATACGGGCGGAAAGGCCACGATAGACAAAGTCAGGCTTGTGCATCCCCGGCACCTGCGCCTAGTTACCGCCTGGGCAGTCCAAATCAGTAGTTCTATCTACAGCATAGGCGCGGGTACAGGGTACCCGACTATGTCGGCAATAGAAGCCAACGCGCCCGGTACTCCGTGGGGCCACCGGCAGCGGATTCCCGGCGCGGTCGTCCGGCACACTCACGGACAACAACTCATCGACCTGGTGATACTGGTCAAGACGTCCGGAAAATTCGGAACCTCCACGGCAATCGACGTGTACTACGAATCCGCCGGAACGCGCTACCTGCTGCACTTCCCGTACGGCTTCTCAGTAAGGGTCGGCCCCACCTGCTGAACCAGTCCGCCCGGATTCTTGAGGCAGGGGACAGGACAGTGGGTGAGGTGGTGACTCATACCGAGCGAGCCGGCCCCCCAGGATGGGACATCCGACCGATGCCCGGCATGCGCATGGTCGAGGCCGTGCGACGCCCTACGCCGACGTCTATTCATGTTCTGGTCGCTCCGACCCTGAGCCTGGTACTAGCCAAGATCGCCGTAGCTGGGTAGGCCCGGAGACGAGAAGGCCCCCCGAGCCTCAGGGCCTCGGGGGGCTTCGCGTATCAGGGGAGGTAGCTTGCGTGACCTGCGATTTGACGTGTTGACTTGTCTATACATTACCGTCCATGATCGACATGAACATCGCCGCGACGAATACGACGCCGACCGCTAC
Source organism: Streptosporangiaceae bacterium (assembly GCA_035553055.1). GTDB lineage: Bacteria > Actinomycetota > Actinomycetes > Streptosporangiales > Streptosporangiaceae > Chersky-822. The sequence goes on from DATNEK010000203.1 coordinate 26,447, forward strand.
CTTCTGGCTGATCCGTGGCTCCACGACACCCTCACTCGGCGATGCTTCATCAGGCTCCCGTTTACAAGGCCCTTCGGGTTGCGGAAATTTCCGCTGCCACCGGCCCGGTCGCAACCGCGGCCTCGTTGCGGCGGGCTGGCGGACAGCGGCGATGTGCACGGTGCTGTCGTCGGGACAACAGTGATGTGCACGCCGCTGTCGTTGCGGCTGGCTGGCCACCTCACCCGCTGCGGTCCGGCATAGGCTCATTCGTCCTTGGTCATCATGGCTGGCCATTCGGAGCGCAAGCGGCGATCAACCAGACCTGAGCGATGCGGTTCGGTAAGGTTTTGGGCAGGTGATCGGCTCCATCGAGGGATACCGTGACTATCCCCTTCCTAGGGCGAAGCGGGGCATTCAGGCGCCACGGCGGGCGTCTTCGGACGAGGTCCTTGGTCCTGATTGCCGTGGCGGCGTGCGTGCTGCTCACGATCGGCCGCGGGACGGCCCAGATCGCCGGCTACTACTCGTGCATCAATACGCCTCTCGTCATCAACGTGGCCGTCAGCACCGACATCACCCTGCCGATCGACCAGATCGCTGAGGTGTTCAACCACCAGGAGCACCGGGTTAACGGGCGCTGCATCGCCGTGCAGGTCAGCTCGGAATCCTCGGCGGTAGCAGCGGCGCAGATCGACGGCCAGCATCCGAATATGCCCGGGGGAATCATCAATGCGTGGATCCCCGATTCGAGCATGTGGGTCGACTTGGTACGCGGGTTCGCCGTGGGCGCGCAGACCGTCAGTCCGGCCGGGTTCAGTGTCGCGAAGTCACCGGTGATGATCGCCATGCCGGCCACGGCCGCCGCTCGCACCCCGGCGTTCGCCAGGGATGGCTGGAAACTGCTGCTGCCGCCCACCGCCGGTGGTCCGAAGGCACCCGCTGCCCTGCGCGTCGATCTTCCTGACCCGGCGCAGACCGCGGTCGGGCTGGCCGCGCTGGTCGAGGAGACCAGGCTGCTCGGACATAGCCAGGCCGCCCGGGTGAAGTTTGCCACCTTCGCATACAGCGTGGCGGTGACGTCATATTTCGACGATCCGGCGTCCCTGGCCGCATTCGTCAGCCAGGCGGCGCCGCCGTACAACGGTGACCCGGTCACGGTCACCACCGAGCAGGCAGTGACCGCCTACGACGCGGCCAATCCACGTCATCCGCTCGCCGCCATCTACCCGTCGGCCAGGGAATCGGTGCTCGGCACCCCGGAACTGGACTACCCCTACGTGCTGCTTGCCACGTCAAGCGCGGCGCAGCTCGTCGCCGCGCAGGACTTCAGCCAGATACTGCGGACCAAGTACGCGGCCAGCGTTGTCCGGTTCGCTGGCTTCAGGTCGCCTGACCAGCCGGCTGGAACTCCCGCGCAGCTCACCAGTTCCTATGGCCTGGACGGCCAGCTGCTGCAAGTAGCTCCGGCCGCCTCGGCCGTCGAGGCGCCGGCTGTCCTGCAGGCATGGAAAAAGCTGGTGCTCGGATCGAGAGACCTGACGCTGATCGACGTCTCGGCCAACATGGACAGGCCTTTGTCCCCTGGTTCGCCGAGTTACGAGGAGGAAACGCGCCAGGCCACCATACTCGGGCTGCCGTTGTTCCCCGATTCGACCAACCTCGGCCTGTGGGAGTTCGCTGAGCATATGACCGGACCGCTGCCCTACAAGGTTGTGGTGCCCGTCGGCCCGCTGCCCGGCCAGATGGGCCTGCTCACCAGGCGGCAGCAGATTGAGCGGATCAACGCCAACTTGCGGGCGACCAGCATCAGCGGCTCTGCCTTGTACAACACGATGCTGGACGGTTACGAGTACATGACCAGGACTTACAACCCGAAGTTCGTCAACATCGAGATCGTGCTCGGCACGGGAATCGACAATGCCCCCGGCGATATTTCCGCACCGGAGCTTCTCGAGAAGATCACTAAGCTCTACAACCCGAGGCGCCAGGTCAGCGTCATCATGGTCTTCTTCGGCAAGCCGCCTAACTTGTCCATCCTGCAGCAGATCGGCACGCTGACCGGCGGGCACGCGTACACGATCAACAGCCCGTCGGACGTACTCCAGGTCTTCTACGAGGCAACCGCCAACCGCCTGTGCTCATCGACCTGTGCCGCCCAGGCCGGCGCAACCGCTCCCGCCGGAAACCGCTGATCGCACCGCGGTGGCGAAGGCCGGCGCCAAGCTCCGTCAAGCGCCGATGGCGTCAGCCAGTTCGGCCAGCCACCGGGCGAAGGTCTCACTTCCCGCGTAGGTCTGGTCCGCAAGCTCAAGCAGCCGAGTGCTGGTCTCAGGGCCGTGATCGACCACGAGCGCATAGCCGCCAGCCGCTCGGACGGCCTCAAGCGCCGGAATGTCGCCCAGATCGTCGCCCGCGTAGGCAATCGTCTTCGGCCTTTCTGTAGCAAGGAGAGCGACGATGGCTGACCCTTTGTCAACGTCTATCGGAGGACGCAGCTCTTCGACTAGTTTCCCTGGCTCAAGGCGCAATCCGGTGGTGGCCGCGATCTCTCCGGCGACCCGCCGCACCAGCTCCGCCGCGACACTGTGATCAGGAGCCTGCCGCCAGTGCACGGCGACCGAGACCGACTTCCGTTCGATCCTGATCCCGGGAGCGCCAGCCAAGAGCTCGGCCAAAGTCTGGCCGGCGTCTCGAACCTTCTCGAGCCACGCCTCCGCGTTCGGATCTACCTGCCGCCGCCCGTCGGCCCGGATCCGCTCAATGCCGTATGACCCAAGCAGAGGTACTCCAGGGACGCGTACCCGGTCGGCAAGGAAATCCACCGGGCGACCCGAAATGATGGCGAGGAGCCCGAGCCTTTTAGCAAGTCTAGAAAGTGTCGAAGCGACCCGATCCGGCATGACGCTCGTGGTGGGATCCTCGACGATGGGCGAAAGTACGCCATCGAAGTCAAGCACTAGCCCTGCTGTGGCCGGATCAGCCGCGATGGCCTCCATCGCAGTTAGCCGGGTATTCATGACGCGCCTCCGGGTTTCCCGATTGGCGAGCGTATCGCGGCACTGCCCGCGACCGGTCACTCGGCTGTCCGGGCGGATCCCGGCGCACCTCAAGCATAGTAGATCGCGATTCGTGCTCGTCAAGCTACGAAGAGTAGTAAGCCATTTGAAGTCACCCAATTCGGGCGGTTATTAGCGCAGTCGCCAAGCGGCAAAAATAGAGTCGTTACGCCACGGTCGGTCACTCTATAGACTCGCTTTTATAAGATACTAGGGAATCTGGAGGGTTCGCCGCGTGAGTGACGCTAAGCCCGCGATGCTACCGCCCGAGGTGGACCTGGTCGGCCGGGACGCTGACCTTGGGCGACTGCGGCAACTCCTGGAGCAGGACAAGGCAAGCTATGACCGCAGACGCGCTCCGGCGAGGGTATCGGTCTACGGCGTCGCGGGCGTGGGGAAGTCTGCTCTAGGGACCAGATTCGCTGACTCGCTCGCCGACGAATACCCAGACGGCGCGTTGTATGTAAACCTCAAATACTGGTCGGCCGCTGACGATGAGCTTGATATCTCGCAGATACTACGCGACTTTCTTCTCAATCTCGGTCATAGCCCTGACCAATTGCCGCAAGATGCCGGCTACTTGCGTTCTGAGTTCGTCAGGACCACAGACAAGAAGCATCTTATAGTTTTTCTTGACAATGTTCCAAATTACCAGATCATAGAGCATCTGGTGCCGCAGAGTTCGACGTGCGTCGTCATACTGACATCCCAGGAACGCCTTGCGGAAAAGATCCGGTCTTTGCAGCTCAGGCCGCTCCCCATAGACGCGGCCGTGGAGTTGTTCAGCGTGGTAGCGCCGTCGCGGGCGGCGCGCAGCGCCGAGGCGCGAACGCAACTAGTCAAGCTGCTCGAGGCTTGCGCTGGCCTGCCGCTAGCCATCATCGTCCTGGCCGCCCGGCTGGAGTGCACACCCGGTTATGCGCTCGCGCGGATCTCAGCCGACCTTGATAAGTACCTGTCGCAACTTACCACGCTTTTTGGCGCGGAGCGTGAGCGAATCGAGGCCTGCTTCCGGGTCGGATACGACGCGCTGACGCCCGTTCAGTCACTGGTATTCCGGCGCCTTAGCGTCGTCCCTGGAGAGTCGTTCGATGTCCAAACCGGCGGATTTCTCGGGGATCTGGCCACTGACAGCGCCAGGCTAGTACTCGATCAGCTACGTCGGCGGATGCTCATCGAGGAGACCCAGGATCCCGAGTACTACACAATGCACCGGCTCCTGCAGCAATTTGCCAGGGAACAACTGACCGCTGCCGAGGCCACGGAGCAGGTGAAGCAGATAACGGCCTACTACTGCGGCATGGCCCAGGAGAAGGATCTAGTGATCAGGTCCGTCCAGCCAGTCGACCGCGGCGAGCGCCTCGAGGATCACGCCGAACGGGTGCTCGAAGAGCGAGACCAGGCGCTCGAATGGATGGAGAAGCAACATAAGAACCTCGTGGCCTCGGTTGAGTGCGCGTGCGAGAACGGGCAAACAGAGATCGCCTGGAAGACTTGCCGCGCGCTGGTGGAATTCTTTGATATCCGCGGGAAATGGGAGTCTTGGCGGCAGACGCATGAGGCCGCATTGATCGTCGTACCAAGACAGGGCATCGGGTTCGCTCATGTCAGCTACGGTCTCGGCCGGTTCCATGGCTCACGCCGCCACTGGCCAGATGCCATCGACTGCTACCGCGCCGCCATAGTCGTCTTCCTGCAGCACGGTGATCAACTTGACGTCGGCCGCGGGCTGCGATCCCTCGGTGACGCGTACAGGTACTCGCGCAACTGGGACGCCGCCGAGAACTGTTTCAAGCGGAGCCTCGAAATTCTGGAACGAGCGAAGCAGCCGCGTCAGCTCGCGATCACCAAGCGGTCGATGGCGGCCATACACCGATTGCGGGGGGAGTTCGAGCGAGGCGAGCAGCTATGCCTAGAGGCCATCGGCATCCTGCGGGATCAGCGCGACGAGCGATGGATCGCCGCGACCACGCTCAGCCTGGCTGACATCTATCTCGACGTCGGCAACCGTGACCCGCGTGACTTGCTCACGGAATGCCTGAAGGTCTTCTCGGCTTTCAATGACACGCACTGGCTGATCCTCACCCGGCGAAGTCTCGCCGAGGCGCTGCGCCAGCACGGCCAGCACGAACAGGCCATGCGCGAGCTGATCAAGTGCCGGGAGTCGCTCAGGCAAGATCAGGATGACCAGTGGGAGGGCGAGGTTATTCACAGCATGGGGCTCGTGCACCTCGACCGGGGGGACGTGGAACGGGCTCGGGCGCTCTTCGACGAGGCGCTCGACAAGTTCAGGGAAAGCCAGGACGTCTTGTGGACCGGTCGCACGCACGTATCCATCGGCCGCGCAGCCGCCGCGGCGAGCCGTGAGGACGAGGCCCAGGCGTCGTATCACGCCGCGTGGCCCCTGCTGATCGAGCAGGGGGCCAAGGAAGATCTCCGGCGACTCGAAGCACTGATGAACGGCCAATAGGGCAGGAGAAAATTTCCCCCTGTTTACTGTTGCCGCTCCGCTTCGGTCCCTGGGTCGGTGAAGAGCTTTCCGCTCCCGATTCTTAGTGCCTCAACGATGTGTCGAAGCAGAGCCTCTTCGTCTTCCGCCGTCGGAACTGCGCTATATGCCACCTGACGACGGTCCCTCATATCGAACGGCGACGAGCCTGGACGCTGGTTCAAGATCACAATGGTTCTGCCGAGGCCATCCGCGTAGCCAAGCTCCCACATGACGTTGGGGTTGACGTCGGTTATGTCGGCGATCGTGACGTGCGCCGCCGCGATCGAGTCCCTGACTTGCTGGGTGATCTGACCCGGTTCGGCTATGTCGTCGGCCCGATACAGATGAAGCGCCCCATCGGAAGCGTCGAGCCGTCCGATGGCCCGCCGGATGAACGCGTATGTGCTATCGGACCAGGGTTCGCTGAACGGCATGATCACGAACACGTCCGTGCGGCTGACCGCATTCGCGGTTGTCTCGGTAGCCACGGCCGGCGGCGTCGCACCGCTGCTGATTACGCGTTGCTGAGCGGCCAGATAGTCACCAATCGAGGTAACACCTTTGAATGTGTGGACGGTTTCGTGGTTCAGCCGCCGGCTCCAATGACTCGGGTCAGCGGCTGGCGTCGCCAAGCCGAAAGCGGATTCCTCAAGCGGCGATGGCGGATGCTGATCAAGAACGGCGAGGGCACGGAACAGCAAATGCTCGTCCCCGTCCGCTGCCGCCACCAGCGCAGGGTCCTCGCTGATAAGCAAAGGCTCAGCGTCCTGATCGGAGAGATACAGCTCGTAAGCCAGATTGACGATCTTGACGCAGACGCCGAGCAGGCGCTGTGCCTCCACCATCTCAAGCAGAACTTGCAAGGACAGGACGATCCGCTCAGGCGCACCTCGCCTGGTCTCCCAGGGCGATATTGGCATGTCGTGGATCAACTGGTCGAAGTTCAGGTAATCAAGCTTGCGCTGGACGAGCTTGCGCCGAAACTGCTCACGGACCGGCCACCGGGCCGAGGAAAGAAATTCCGCTAGGGCAAGCCGCACGGCAGGACGGAACTCGTCAACCCAGTCGCGCGCTTGCTCTTGAGAGCGCGGATCGGTCAGGGCTACCTCCTGGCGCCCTTGCGGAAACAAATGGCAGAACTATTTTCTACCACTTCGGCGCCGGCCGATGCGGGGTGGCCGCAAGCGGGCGTGGGCACGGGCGGCGAGCGGTGTGAAAGGCTTGGGGTTATGGACTACACCCATCTCGGCCGTTCCGGCCTCCGGGTCAGCCGCCTGTGCCTGGGCACGATGAACTTCGGGCCGCTGACCGCGTCCGCGGACGCTCACGCGATCATGGACAGAGCGCATGAGCTTGGCATCAACTTCTTTGACACCGCGAACCGGTACGGCGGCGCGGGCAGCCCGCCCGGCCAGGTCGCGAACGACGAGCAGTCACATGTGGGTTGGACCGAAGAGATCATAGGCGACTGGTTCGCATCTGGTGGCGGTCGGCGCGATCGCACCGTTCTGGCCACGAAGCTGTACGGGGCGATGGGCGACGGCGACTGGCCTAATGAGGACAGGCTATCGGCACTGAACATCCGGCGCGCGTGCGACGATTCGCTGCGCCGCCTGCGGACCGACTACATCGACGTTTACCAGATGCACCACGTCGATCGGGACACGCCGTGGGAAGAAATCTGGCAGGCGATGGAGGTTCTGGTAACTCACGGCAAGATCCTCTATGTCGGCTCTTCCAACTTCGCTGGCTGGCATCTGGCGCAGGCCAGTGCGACCGCGACGGCACGTGGCTTCTTCGGCCTGGTCAGCGAGCAGTCCATTTATAACCTGATGACCCGGCAGATCGAGCTTGAGGTCCTGCCTGCCGCGATTTCCTTCGGCATCGGCGTGATCCCGTGGTCCCCGCTGCAAGGCGGGCTGCTCGGCGGCGTGCTCAAGCAAGAACGGGAAGGACGCCGCCGCCTGGCGGGCCGGGCGCGCGAGACGGTCGAGCGCAACCGCGAGCAGATCGAGGCGTACGAGAACTTGTGCGATGAAATCGGCGCGGAGCCGGGTACCGTCGCGCTGGCGTGGCTGCTGCACCAGGACGGCGTAACCGGGCCCATCATCGGCCCGCGTACGATCGGCCAGCTCGACAGCGCACAGAACGCGGTGACGCTCAGTCTCGACGACAAGGCGCTCGAGCGCCTCGACGCCATCTTTCCCGGATATCGCCCGGCTCCGGAGCACTACGCCTGGTAGCAGGCCCCGCGCCCCCCAGCGGTCTATCCGGCGACTCGCGCGACGGGACCACTATCACTGGCAGTGATCAGAAGTACGTGGTATCCGCTACGGGGTCGCCACCCCGACGGTGAGTTCCTCACTCGGTCTTGCCCTCGCCGAGTGGCGTCGGCGTGATACCCGTCACCAGCACGTACTTGGCCCGCGGTCGCCCCGCGAGCGCTTCCGTGGCGGCCAGGTCGATCTTCGCGACGTACTCGCCGTAACTTCTCAGTAGCGACGCTGGGATGGCTGCCCTTTCGGCCAGTGTCGCGATTGGGGGCACGTTGGCTCGGCTGGCCGACCTGCGCGAGGTGTCCCGTGCCATTGCCATCGCCGTTGCCGAGCAGGCCCGCGAAGACGCCGCATCCTGCTGACCATTTACTCTCCTCGGCCTAAACGACGACGCGGCACACGCTGAGACCCTGGACAGTCTCACTCAACACACCCCCGTGACGGTCAACAGGTTTACCCGGCAACCCGGGAGTTTAGGGTCTTTGCCTCGTCCATCAACATGAGTCCCACATCGGCTGGTTTAAGTGGTTTGGGCCTATTACTTTGGCGCTGGCCTGGCTCCACGGCGCGCGCCGACGACAGCAAAGTGCTGTCGTCCGGACACAATGCCAGGAACTTGAGGAAGGTTGTGCCTATTTGTCTGGCTTGTTTGTGCTGGTGGGTGGCAGTGCGGGCGGTCGGGGCGGTCGGATCGGTG
>DATNEK010000204.1:0-13149 GCA_035553055.1 Streptosporangiaceae bacterium
AGACGCCCTGACCAGGCTGATCACGTCGTCCGGCGCGACCCCCCAGGCGGCGGCCGCGGCCTATCAGCTGCCGACAGCCGTCAGCAACGCCGCCGACGCGGCCAGGCTCGCGGTCGACCTTGAGCTCGCGGTGGTCGCCTCGTACGTGAGCCTGGCGGCCGTTCCAGAACCGCGGCTGCGGACTCTGGCGGCGACGAGCATGCAGAGCGCCTGCGTCCGCGCCGCCCGCTGGGGCGCCAGCTCCCAGCCATTCCCCGGCCTGGCCAAGTAATCCGGCCACGTAACCCGGCCAAGTAACAAGAATCACTCGTTGGCGTCGAGCACCTTGGCTATGAGATCTGCCGCATGACCGGCATTGTCGGCCGAGGCAATTCGCTCGGCCCACGGCCACCAGAACCACCACACGCCATCTCGGCTTCTTCCGACATAAACGTCTTCGGCCAGTCTCGACACACTCGGGTTGGCCACGTGAAGGCTCGGAATCCGCCCGAGCGGGCTGCTCAGTTTTGTGCGGAGGCCGCGTCTAGCCAATTCCGCTGCCAGCCCTTCAAGTCGGTCAAGGAAAGGCTGGGGCTGACGCGTCGCGTTGCGTTCGCCACCGATTTGACCAGCTAGCAGAGCCACCGAGTCACCTGCGTTACCTTGCGTGTCCGTGGGGGTGCACAGAGTAATGCTTCATTCACAGCATGCTCCAGTGGCAGCGCCCCTGCAAGTTATGGCGGGCAATTGCATCGCGATCTCGCGACCCGATGACCTGCGGTGGCTGATTCGCCGGAATATTCGCGGCCCGACTCCAGGCAGCCGACCGCCAGCCTAGACCTAAATCGCGGACGTCACGCAGACGTCACCGGGAGTACGACCGCGGAACGGTGATCAGGATCATGGTAAATCTGCTGGTCGGCCGTTTTGAGCACGGTCGCGGTCCCCAGTGGCTCACCGGTTCCCGGATTCCGCGCGAATCTAGGATGGGCTCCGCTTGAGACCTGCAGCCTGATCTTGTGACCGGCCTTGAACACGTGCGCTGTCGGCCACAGGTCGATAGCCAGCTTGATCGTGCCGTCCGCTTCGGCGGCCTGCCCGTCTGGTGTAAGCCGCCTGAGCGCGTCGCAGACGGTGGTCGAGCGCCCGGACGGATCCACGTCGCACAGCCTGGCGAAGAAGTCGGTGTGCTCAAGGCTGGACCGCACGACTAGGTCAGCCGTGACCTGACCGATCACTTCGAGATCTCGATCCAGCGGCGCGCTCGTATAGGTGAGCACATCAGGCCGTGCTTCGAGAGCGCGGTTGTCTGGGGGCGGGCTAATCCGCCGCGGGCTAGCGGAAAGGACAGGTCCGCCGACGCTCGGCGTCGGGTCGGCCGGGTCGTAGGTGTAGCCATCAGGCTCGGCCGCTTCCGGCGCGTCCTGACCCAAGCCACCGCCCGACTGCAAGTGCCAGCGCTGCTCGCTGGCCTGCGGCGGCCAGGTCGGCAGGTCACGCCACTCGCCGACACCGCCGACATAGATACGCACCGGCGCCGATCGGAGCTGGCTCGCGTCGTCGAGCATTCGCGCCCGCAGCCAGGCAACCGCCTCCCTCATGCTCGCGGCCATTCCTTCGGTGTCGGTATGCTGCCACGGGCCGATCAGCAGGTATGGCTGTTGCCCGGCGGCACGCAACGCCGCGTAGTCGTTGAGCTGCCCCGGCAGGAAAATGTCGTACCAGCCGCCCACGAAGCTCACCGACGCGCCGACGGCCTGGCGCCCATCGCGATACCGTCGCGTCGTCCAGTAGTCGTCGTCGGCCAGCGAGTGCTCCAGCCACTCCTGCCACGGCGTGAACTTGTTCCCGGTTGCCGCGCTGTCGAGTTGGGCGAGTGGCAGGCTCGCGAACAGCGGCCGCAGCCTGCGACCGAACGATCTCTGCCGAATCAGCGCCAACCGCCGCTCCTGATTGGCCAGCAGGTTGATCCAGACCAGGCTGGTCTCCAGCGAGAACGAGCCGCCACCGAACATCATCGCGTGCGGATCGGAGGTCGTGACCAGGGCGGACATCGCCTTAAGCTCAGGTCCGACCTCAGCGGCGATCGCCCACTGGACGATGCCGAGATAGCTAGGCCCCACGGTGGCGAACGACCCTGGGTACCAGTCCTGCTCTCGCATCCAGGCCACGGTCGCGAGCCCGTCGTCACGCTCGGCGAACGGATCGAACGCACCTTGCGAGCCGAACGTGCCACGGCAGCTCTGCAGCAGCACCTGCAGGCCGCGTTCGGCGAGCACGGTACCGAACAGCGTCCCGAACAGGCCCCTGCGGCCATAGGGTGACCGGACAAGCACAAGCGGGCCGCCACCAGCCGGGATGTAACGATCGGCCAGCAGCACGACGCCATCGGCCATCGGGATCTTCAGGTCCCGCTCGACCTTGACCGCATGCGACGCGGCCGGCAGCTTCATGGTCTTCCCCACCAGCCTGCTGACCACCGTCATCGGCCACTCCCTGCGCCCCGCGCGCCGCCCCTGGCGGCACCGCGTATCCATTTATGACTGGTTATACAGCACAGATCTGCCGTCAGGCAGAGGCGCGATGATCGCTTGATTGCGAAATTGGCCCCGGGCTGGGCATGGCTGCCGACAGCGCGGAGGTTCGTCGTGGGCTGCTGCCGTAAACCGGTAGTCGCGGAGGATTGGCGGGTGCTGTGCGGATGATTGCCGTGTCCCGGAGAGTTGTCGTCCTGATGACGGAATGGTTTCGTGTATATCACGGAGTTTTGTCGCGTTACGGATACTTTTAGGCGTTATAACACGAAAATAATCCGTGATACGGCGACCATCCGCCCCGCACACGTCAGACTTCCGTGATGCCGCGTGCGGGTTTCAGCCAAGCGCTGCTAGCTGAGCAGGGGCTCGGGCAGCGGCCTGGTGTGCAAGATGGTCAGCCTGGACACCGCCCTGGTGAGCGCGACGTAAAGGCGCTGAAGGCCGCGCGCCTCCGCGTCGGCGATGGTCGCTGGCTCGACGACGATCACGTGGTCGAACTCAAGGCCCTTGGCGAGGCCAACCGGGACGACGGTGAGCTGAGCCGACTCCGCTTCGCCATCGAGAACGGCGTGCGGCAGGTCGGCTTCGCGCAGCGCCTGCGCCGCCTTGGCGGCGTCGCTGTCGGCGGTGATGACGGCGACTGAGCCGGGCAGGGCGAGAGCGGCGGCGCAGACCCGCGCCAGCGCTCCGTCAAGATCACCGGCGGACACGGCGTTGATGGCCAGCGAGCCAGCATCCTGGCGTATCGACCTGGCCGGCTCTAGATCCGGCGCGATGAGGGTAAGCAGCCTACTGGCGAAGTCGAGTATCTGGCGTGGTACCCGGTAGCCGGTGTTGAGTATCTCGAGTGCGGTCTCCGGCTTGCCGAGGTCGCCGAGCATCTGCTCCCAGCTTCGCGCCGCCCACGCGGTAGTGCCCTGCGCGATGTCGCCGAGCACGGTCACCGAGCCGGTCGTTGCCCTGCGGCCGATCGCGCGGCAGGCCATAGCCGACAGGTCCTGCGCCTCATCGACGACGATGTGCGCGAGGCTGGCCGTTCTCGCGATCAGGTCGGTGACCTCGTCGATCAGCACGGCGTCGGCGGCTGACCAGCGGGCCGAGCCTGGGCTCCGCGGCGGCTTCGCCCAGACGATCGCCTGCTGCTCGGCATCGGACAGCACGCCGTCGGCCGACCTGGCGAGTGATTGCGGGTCACCGAGCAGGTCGAACACCACTCGCACCGGGTCAGCCTTCGGCCAGATCGCGTTCACAGCGGTCTTGACCTGGCTGGTCCTGCGTACCGCCTCGTGCGTTCTGTCGTCGCAGGTCTCGCCGGCCGCCTCCATCTGCGTCAGGATCACGTGAGCGATCCTGTGCGAAAGCATGTCCCTGCCGGTGCCGTACCTCACGCCGCGTTCGCGCAGTTCGGCGACCAGGCCGGCCAGGCGGTCAGTCGATATTCGCCAGCGCCGCGAGCCACGGGCCAACATGATGGCCTCGGCCGGCTCCCTGAGCCGCTCCCACAGGGCGTGCTTGAGCACCTCAGCCATTCTGGCGTCACCTTTGATGCTGGCCGTCAACTCGGAGTCGACTCCGCGGATCGGCACGGTGGCGAGCAATTCGGTGACCGACGTCTGCGTGGCGTCGAACTCGCCGAGAGCGGGCAGGACATTGCGGATGTAGGTGAGAAATGCCCGGTTAGGTCCGAGTACCAGGACGCCGCCCCGGCTCATCCGCTCCCGGTAGGCGTAGAGCAGGAACGCCACGCGGTGCAGGCCGACGGCTGTCTTGCCGGTGCCAGGAGCGCCTTGCACGCACACCGACAGGGTGGCGTCGGCCCTGACGATGTCATCTTGCTCGGGCTGGATCGTGGCGACGATGTCGCGCATGGCGCCCGACCTGGGACGCTCGATCTCCTCGATCATGATCCGGCTCATCGCCGGCTCGGCCGCCGGCCCGTCGACCCGGCCAGCAGTCCTGACCCGGGTAAATAGCTCGTCCTCGTAGGCCGTGAGCTGCCCGCCGTTGAATCCGAAGCGCCGGCGCCTGGCCAGGTTCATCGGATCGGCCTGGCTAGCACGATAGAACGGCCGGGACACCGGAGCCCGCCAGTCGATCACGACCGGATGCCCGTCCGGATCGTGCACGTGCCGACGCCCGACATGGAACTCTTCCGCGTGCGGCGGTCCAGGCGGGTCGTCCCCCCGGGCCAACACCCCGGGGGGTTCTGGGGGGTCGTCCCCCCGGGCCAACACCGCGGGGGGTTCTGGGGGGTCGTCCCCCCGGGCCAACACAGCGGCGCTGGCGTAGTCGAGCCGGCCGAAGAACAGCGGGGTGTCGGGAAGGTCGCGCAGCGACTCTGCACGGCGGTGCAGGTCTGCCTTCAGGTACTCCTGCGATACGCGGTCCCCGGCCAGCGCGGGCAGCGACAGCACGTCCTGGCGCATCAACTCGAGGTATTCGCGCGATTTCGCTAGGTGCTCGCGTTCGACGGCGAGCACGTGATCGGTGTCGGTCTCGGTATCGTCCTCCATCGCGGCGACCATCACTGTCTCCCAAGGCTTGCGTGGCACAAGGGCACAGAAGCCTAGCAGCGGTCGGCGGCACTGTCACCTCAATTTTCGCCCACCGGCCGACAGCACGCATAGCCCGCTCGATAGCGGCAATGACAGCAACAGGGCTTCAACTGGGGGATGTCATGCCTGGCGCGATACACAATTACTGGCTGGGCATCATGGCGCTCGCGTTTGTACTCGCGATGACGCTCTGGATCTGCCTGGTGCTCTGGGCCAACAAGCATCCGGGCGGGAAGGTACAGGAGTCGTGGCCGCATCGAGACGTGATCGGCGGCGCCTTCTCGGCCAGGGAGGGCGGCAGGCAGGTGACGCCCGACCCGCGCGTGCCACCGGAGTCGCAAATGCGGGTCGAGGCCGAGCAGAAGGAGGCCGAGCAGAAGACAGCGCCGCGACCTCCGGCGCCACGCGAGTCCACGGAGACTGGTGCAGGAGCCGGGCAGGAAGCCGGGGTCAAAACAGGACGGACATGAACGTGCCGACCTGCTGGAAGCCCACCCGCTTGTAGGCGGCTCTGGCTGGGGCGTTGAAGTCGTTCACGTACAAGCTCACGACCGGCGCGAACCTGCGGCGGGCGATCGCCACGACCGCTGCCATGCCGCGGGCCGCGTAGCCCCTGTTGCGCAGATCGGGCGGAACCCAGACGCCCTGGACCTGGCACGCCGCCGGGGTCACCGCTCCGACTTCGGCCTTGAACACGACCTTGCCGTTCTCGATCCTCGCGAACGACCGGCCGCTTGTCACAAGCTCGTTCACCCGCGCCCGGTACATCGCTCCGCCGTCAAGCCCGATCGGCGAGACCCCGACCTCTTCTGTGAACATCGCGATGCTGGCGGGCAGCAGCACTCCGATCTCGTCCGCCCGCACATTCCTGACCTGCGGATCAGGGGACACCAGCGAATCGGATGAGATCGCGAGGAGAGGCTGGGATTCCCTGATCTCGCGCGGCCGATCCCAGAACGGCGCCAGGTGCGCCCACAAGTCACGTACCGCGTCGGCCCGCCCGGCGATCGATGAGCACCGGCGCCCCTGCAGTCTGGCCCGCTCGGCGAACACGCTGGTGGCAGCGGGCACGGCTTCGATCGGCACCATGTTCGCGCCAACGTAGCACCCCGAGACCATCTGGCTGCCCTCGTAGTAGCCCCAGAGCTGGGCGCCAAGACTGACCGGGTCGAGCCCGTTGGCCCTGATCCTGGCCGCGACGAACGCATTGGTAACCGGATCGCGATCGCACAGGGCCAGCGCCTCCTCGCGGTCGCGATCTACGAGCAGGCGAAGCGCCGATGACCGCCCGGTCCGAGTGCGCAACACGAATCAAGCGTAACGGTGATATCCACCGCTCGCCTCCTACCTGGGCCGCGCGCCCCGGCGGCTAACCGCTTGGCTGGGGGTCGGGCAATGCTGGGCAGGTGGCATTAACCTGGCCGGGTGCTGATGGCAGCTCGCCGGTCGCCAGGTAGCGGTTCAGGTACCCGTTCACGCACGCGTTCGGTGGGTACGCGATCGACTGGCCGTGGTTGCCGCCGCCCTCGACGACCACCATCCTGGCTGTCGGCAGCCGTCGGTGCGCCGCCTGCGCTCCGGCATACGGAGTAGCCGCGTCCAGCGTTCCCTGGATCATCAAGATCCCTGGCAGCCCGGCCGCGCCGATGCGCAGCGGACGGGTGGTTCCGTGCACCGGCCAGAACGCGCACGCGGCGTTGAACCAGACGTTGTCCCAGGTCTCGACCGGCACCTTGGCGTAGACCCGTCTGGCGTCGGCATTCCACCTGGCCCAGTTGCGCGGCCAGGCGACGTCGGCGCACTCGACGGCGTTGTACACGGCGAACTCGTTCTCGCTCTGCTTGCCGATCTGGCGGTAAAGCGTGGAAAGCTGCTGCGTCCCGCCGACATGCAGATAGGTGGCGAGCGCAGCCGCCAGGGCCGGCCAGTAGCCATTGTCGTAGCCACCGACCAGCATGGTGTCGTCGTACTCGTCGGCGCCGATCAGCCCGCCGATAGGATGCGCGGCCAGCCTGGCTCGGGCCGCGTACCACGACTTGCTGACCTGCGCCGGGGTCGCGCCCAGCTTGTACAGGCCGTTGTATCTGGCCATCCAGGCCAGGAAGGCATTCATCCTGCCTTGGAACGCATAGTCCTGGCCGATGTTGTCCGCGTACCAGATGCCGTTGGGGTTGACTGTGCTGTCGAGCACCATCCGGTGTACCCGCCGCGGGAACAGGGTCGCGTAGACCTGGCCGATGTAGGTGCCGTAGGAGTAGCCCAGGTAGCTCAGCTTCTGCTCGCCCGTCGCCGACCTGATCTGGTCCATGTCCCTGGCGACGTTGGCGGTCGTGAGGTAGGGCAGCAGCCAGCCGAACCGCTTGCGGCAGTCGGCCACGTACATCTTCGCGCGGTTGATCAGCACCTTCTCGGCGGCTGCGTTCGCCGGGATGTAGTTGGGACGCGCGCGGGCGAAGAACGACGGGTCGCAGTGCAGCGAGGGCACCGACGAGCCGACTCCGCGCGGATCAAACCCAATGATGTCGTACCTTTTCGCGACCGCCGGGCTGAGTCCTTGGGCGACGACACTCGCGAGGCCAGTGCCGCTGGCGCCGGGACCGCCGGGGTTGACGAGCAGTATGCCAAGGCGCTGACTCGCTTGAGCCTTAGCCGGCACCTCGGTGAGCGCCAGCGTGATCTTTCTGCCGCTTGGGTCGCGGTAGTTGAGCGGGACCTTTATCCGGCCGCACAGCAAGCCACCACCCGCTGCGCAGGACTGCCAGTGCAGCGCTGGCCGTGCTCCGAGCATCGCCGGGGCCGCTCCTCCTGACCCCCCGCTGCCCGCCGACTTGGCGTGCCCGGGCGTGCAGGCTGCGACCGCCAGCAACGCCAGCGCAGCGCTGGCCCCCGCTCGCAGAAGAGACCCGGACTTAGGCATCCTGGTCCGTCATGGTCTCGGCCAGCTTCATGGCCTCCTCGATCAGTCGCTCCACGATCTGCGACTCAGGCACGGTCGCGATCACCTCGCCCTTGACGAAGATCTGGCCTTTGCCGTTGCCAGAGGCGACGCCGAGGTCAGCCTCCCTGGCCTCGCCTGGACCGTTGACCACGCAGCCCATGACCGCGACCCGCAGCGGTATGTCCATGCCGTCGAGCGCGGCCGTGACCTCGTCGGCGAGCTTGTACACATCCACCTGAGCCCGGCCGCAGGATGGGCACGAGACGATCTCGAGCCCGCGTTCGCGCAGCCCGAGTGACTCGAGTATCGCCGTCCCGACCTTGACCTCCTCAACCGGCGGTGCCGAGAGCGATACCCGGATCGTGTCACCTATACCCTCGGCAAGCAGCGCGCCGAACGCGACCGCCGACTTGATCGTGCCCTGGAAGGCTGGCCCCGCCTCAGTGACGCCCAGATGCAGCGGATAGTCACAGCGCTGCGCCAGCAGCCGGTAAGCCTGGATCATCACGACCGGGTCATGGTGCTTAACCGAGATCTTGATGTCGCGGAAACCGTGCTCTTCAAACAGCGAGCACTCCCACAGCGCCGACTCGGTCAGCGCCTCTGGCGTCGCCTTGCCGTACTTGGCCAGCAGGCGCTTGTCCAGTGAGCCCGCGTTGACACCGATCCTGATGGGAACCTGGGCGTCAGCCGCCGCCCGAGCTATTTCTCCTACCTTGTCATCAAAAGCCTTGATGTTTCCGGGATTTACCCTGACGGCAGCGCATCCGGCATCGATTGCCGCGAAGACATATTTAGGCTGGAAATGAATATCCGCGATGACCGGTATCTGAGACTTTCGTGCGATCTGCGGCAGCGCATCGGCGTCGTCCTGCGATGGCACGGCCACCCGGACGATCTGGCAGCCGGAAGCGGTGAGCTCGGCGATCTGCTGCAGCGTGGCGTTGACGTCCGCCGTCAGCGTGGTCGTCATCGACTGCACAGAGACCGGCGCGCCGCCGCCGACCGGGACCGCGTGCGCGCCCTTGCCCACCATGATCTGGCGCGATACCCGGCGCGGCGCGAGTGACGGCGGGGCGGCGCTGTCCTGGAGGGCCGACCCCCAGGACCCCCCCGCGAACTCGGGCATGCCGAGATTCACAGTCATGATTATCGCCTTACTGAGTCAGTTGGATCGGATTGAAGATGTCAGCGGCGATCAGCAGCGCGCCCAGGCAGACAAAGACGAACAGGAAACCGACGCTGAGCGGGATCAGCCTTTGCATATCGACAGGACCGGGATCTGGCCTGCGGAACAGCCTGGCGAGCCGCGACCTGATCCATTCGAATATCACAACTGCCAGCTTGCCACCGTCCAACGGGAGGAACGGCAGCAGGTTGAACAACCCGACGAAGATGTTCACCGAAGCGATCACCAGCAGAACGAACGCGGCCTTCTGCTGCCAGCTGACGCCGCTGGCGCTGACCACCTGACCGGTCGCCTCGCCGACGCCGATGACGCTCGTGACGCCTCCGCCGTTCTTGGCCCGGTTCGGCGAGAACAACTTGGGGATCTCGCTTGGCAGCTTGCCGAGGCCATCCACAGACGCCGTCACAACCTGGCCGAACTGGCTCGCGGTCGACTGGACCGCGGTCACCGGGCTGACGTGGACGAACGGCACCTCTTCGACGCCGAGGAACCCGCCCTTCTTGCGCCACTTCAACGGGGCCAGCGTGATGTCCTTGGTGAACTGCCTGCCGTCGCGCGAGATCGTGAACGCTACCGAGGTACCTGGCTTGTGCGCGACGATCTGGCTGGTGAGCTGGTTCCAGGTGCTGACCTTGTGGCCGTCAACCGCGACGACCTTGTCGCCGTTGCGCAACCCGGCGAGCACGGCAGGCGACTTGGCCGCCGATGGCGGGCAGTTCACCTGCGTCGCCTTGGCCGGGACGCAAGCGGTGACGCTGATCGTGGTGGTGTTCTGCTCGCCGATGGCAAGCGCGACCGCGAAGATCAGCACGAAGCCGATCACGAAGTGCATGAACGAGCCTGCCAGCAGCACCACGCTGCGCTGCCACGGTGGCTTGGCGCGGAACGTCCTCGGCTCGTCGGCCGGGTCGACGGCGTCCAGGTTGCTCATGCCCGTGATGTCGACAAATCCACCGAGGGGCAATGCCTTGATGCCGTACTCGGTCTCGCCCCGCGTGCGCGACCAGACCGTATTGCCGAAGCCGATGAAGAACTTGGTTGCCTTCATGCTGAAGGCCTTCGCGCTGACGAAGTGGCCGGCCTCGTGCAACATGATCGAGACGAGCAGCGCCACCACGAATATCAGCACGCCAAGCAGATAGCTCATCTGCGCTAGTTCTCCTGCCTGCTCAACCTGCCGTACCAGCCCGCAGCGATGACCTCGTCAGCTCGCGGGCCCGTGCCCGCGCCCAGGTGTCAGCGGCGACGATCTCGTCTATCCCGCTGGCTGGCCCGTGGGTTCCGCCATGTTCAGAGACTACCTGTGCCACTGTCCGCACGATCCCCGTGAACGCAATGGCGCCGGCCATGAACGCGGCGACGCATTCCTCGTTGGCCGCGTTGTACACGGCTGGCGCCGTGCCACCCGACGAGCCGACCTGCCGTGCCAGCGGCACCGCGGGGAAGGCGCCGGAGTCGAGCGGCTCGAACGTCCACGTGTGCGCCGATGTCCAGTCGACCGGCTTAGCCGCGCCGGCGACCCGGTGTGGCCAGGCCAAGCTGAGCGCGATCGGTATCCGCATGTCGGGCGGGCTGGCCTGGGCGATCGTCGAGCCGTCGGTGAACTCGACCATCGAATGGATCACCGACTGACGGTGCACGACCACGTCGATGGCATCGAAAGGAACGCCGAAGAGCAGATGCGCTTCGATCAGCTCAAGGCCCTTGTTGACCAGGGTCGCCGAGTTGATCGTGATCACCGGGCCCATATTCCAGGTCGGATGCGCAAGCGCCTGCTCGGGCGTGACACCGACCATCTGCTCGGCGGTCCAGTGCAGGAACGGGCCGCCGCTGGCGGTCAGCACTAGTTTGCGCACCTCAGCAGGCTCGCCGCCGCGCAGGCACTGCGCGATCGCCGAATGCTCGGAGTCGACCGGGACGATCTGACCGGGCTTAGCCCGCGCGGTCACCAGCTCGCCGCCCATGATCAGCGACTCCTTGTTGGCCAGCGCGAGCACCCGGCCAGCGTCGAGCGCCGACAAGGTAGCGGCCAGTCCGACGGCGCCGGTCACCGCGTTGAGTACCACGTCGGCAGGCCAGGCGGCCAGTTCGGCGACGGCCTGTGCGCCGGCGAGCAGCTTGGGCAGCGGCCGCCGCGGCTTACCCGAGTCGTCCTGGTGCGCGGCCGCGGCCGCCTGCAACGCCGCCCGTACCTGCGGCATCGCGGCTTCGTCGGCGACAGCGACTACCTCGGCGCCGAACTCAAGCGCCTGGCTCGCGAGCAGGCCTGCGTTGCCGCCGCCAGCGGCCAGCGCCACCAGCCTGAACCGGTCTGGGTTACGCCGCACGATGTCGGCCGCCTGCGTACCAATCGATCCGGTAGAGCCAAGCAAGACAACGTCGCGCTGACGGTCAGCGGAATTGGCGTGCATACTCGCCATTGTCCCCGGCTGGCGACCATGCCGCGAGCCCGGGAGCGCTTAGTAGACTCCGGTAGTTGTGACGTCGACTGCCTCGCCACACGACAAACTCGACCTCGCTGCCGATTTCGCCGACATGGACGCGGGTCCGCAACCGCCAGCGCCAGCTAGCTGGCGGGCGCGACCGGCCGCGCAACAGCCGGACTGGCCGGACGCGGACCGGCTGGCAGCTATCACCTCTGAGCTGGCCGGACTGCCGCCGCTTGTCTTCGCCGGCGAGTGCGACCTGCTTACCGAGCGGCTGGCGGCCGTCACGGTCGGTGAGGCGTTCGTGCTTCAGGGTGGTGACTGCGCCGAGACTTTCGCCGGGTCCACCGCGGCCGCGGTCCGCGCCAAGTTGCGCACCCTGCTCCAGATGGCCGTTGTGCTGACCTACGGCGCGAGCGTTCCCGTCGTGAAGATCGGCCGGATGGCTGGCCAGTTCGCTAAGCCCCGGTCACGGCTCACCGAGATCAGGGATGGTGTCGAGCTGCCCGCCTATCGCGGCGACGCGGTCAACGGGCTTGACTTCACCCCGGCGGCGAGAACTCCCGACCCGGGCAGGCTGCTGCGGGCCTACCACAGCTCGGCCGTCACGCTGAACCTCTGCCGCGCCTTCACAACCGGCGGATACGCGGACTTGCATCAAGTGCACGCGTGGAACCAGGACTTCGTGGCTGACAGCCCGGCAGGCAGGCGTTACGAGCGCCTGGCGGGAGAGATCGACAGGGCGCTGAATTTCATGCGCGCCTGCGGCGCCGACCCAGCCGAACTGCGCACGATCGAGTTCTACTCAAGCCACGAGGCGCTGCTGCTCGACTATGACCAGGCGCTGACGAGGGTCGACTCAAGGACCGGGCGTGTCTACGACACCTCGGCGCATTTCCTGTGGATCGGCGAGCGGACGCGGACGCTCGATGGCGCACACGTCGAGTTCGCCAGGTCGATCGCCAACCCGATCGGAGTCAAGGTCGGGCCGGACACGACGCCAGATGAGGTGCTCGGCCTCATCCAGACGCTGAACCCGGAGCGCCGGCCCGGCAGGCTGACCTTGATCACGAGAATGGGCGCGAACCGGATACGCACGGTCCTGCCGCCGCTAGTCGATGCCGTCGTTGGCGACGGGGCGCCGGTCGCCTGGGTGTGCGATCCGATGCACGGCAACACATTCGAGACCGCGTCCGGCTACAAGACCAGGCACTTCGATGACGTGCTCGACGAACTCGTCGGGTTCTTCGAGGTGCACAGGGCCGCCGGGACGAACCCAGGCGGCATCCACATCGAGTTCACCGGCGACAACGTGACCGAGTGCACCGGCGGCAGCTACCCGCTCGACGCCGACGACCTGCACCAGCGCTACGAGACCGCCTGCGACCCAAGGCTGAACCGCAGCCAGGCCCTAGACCTAGCCTTCACCGTCGCCGACAGCTACCGCCACGCCTAACCCCCCGCCCCACCACCCACCACCCGCACCACCCGCGCCACCGGCACCCCCACACCGGCCGCGACCCAC
>DATNEK010000205.1:0-17396 GCA_035553055.1 Streptosporangiaceae bacterium
CACCTCAGGGTTCAGCTCAGCCAACGACCTGCTCTCATTCACCAACCAGAACGGGATCACCGGCAGCTACAACGCCGCCGCCGGAGTGCTCACGCTGACCGGCAATGCCAGCATCGCCGACTACGAGACGGCGCTCCGCTCGGTCGAATTCTCTACCAGTGACAGCTCGACCAAGCCGGCCGGCCGCGTCATCTCATTCACCGTGACGGACTCGGTCGGAGCGACCAGCACCGGCACCGCCCAGCGCACGATCAACGGGGTCAACGACCCGCCGGTGATCGCGAACGTCGAATCCGCCGCGCTGAGCTACCGAGCCCAGGACCCAGGTGTCCAGATCACCAGCACGCTGACGATCAGCGATGACGACGACGCCACGATGGGCGGCGCGACCGTCTCGATCACCTCAGGGTTCAGCTCAGCCAACGACCTGCTCTCATTCACCAACCAGAACGGGATCACCGGCAGCTACAACGCCTCCACCGGCGTACTGACGCTGACCGGCAACGCCAGCATCGCTAACTACGAGACAGCGCTCCGCTCGGTGAAGTTCTTCACCGGCGACAACTCGGTCAGCCCGGCCTCACGCACGGTCTCGTTCGCGGTAACCGACTCGGTCGGCGCAACCAGCACGGGCACCGCCCAGCGCGTCATCAACGTCGCCGAGGCTAACCAGCCGCCTACGGCGGTCAACCACAGCTACACCGCGGTAGGCAACACGCCGCTTGGCGTCGGCACCACCCCGACCGGCCCGGCAGCCACCGACAGCGGCAGCTTGCTGACCGGCGACAGTGACCCGGACTCTGGCGGTTCGATCAGCCTGACGGGGAACACCAACCCGGCGCACGGCACGCTGACCATGAACTCGGACGGCACCTTCACCTACCTGCCGAACGCGGGCTTCTCCGGCACCGACACCTTCACCTACACGATCACCGACAGCGATGACCCGCTTAACCCGAAGTCGGCGACGGCCACGGTCACGATCACGGTCGGGCCGGTGGTCTGGTACGTCGACGACTCCAAGGCCGCTGCCGGCAATGGAGAGGCTGGTTCACCGTTCAACACCCTGGCCGCAGCGAACAGCGCGGCCGGAGCGAACAGCATCATCTTCCTCTACCAGGGCAACGCCACTTACACAGGCGGCGTGAGCATGAAGTCGGGCGAAGACCTGTTCGGCCAGCCATTCGGACTCACCGTCGACGGCTTTGCCCTTGTGGCAGCCGGCGGGACCACGCCGACCATCACGAACTCTGGCGGCGACGGCATCGATCTGGGCGAGGGCTCCGACGTCGAAGCCGTCAACGTCTCAAGTCCGAGCGGGAACGGCATCGCGGCCTCCAGCGTTAACAACGCGACCGTCGGCGGTACCGACGCGGTGGCGATCTCGGGAGCGGGCGGCGACGGCGTCCACGTCAGCGGCGGCAACGGCACGCTCAACTTCACCGGCATCAGCGTCACCGGCAGCACCGGTCACTCGGTCTCGATCGCCAGCCACACCGGCGGCGTTGTCGGCATCAGCGGCAACATCACCGACAACGGCACTGGGATCTCGCTATCGGGCAACACAGGCGCTTCGATCGGCTTCGCGGGCGTGCTGACGCTGAGCACAGGCACGCACACCGCTTTCTCGGCAACCGGAGGCGGCACGGTCACCGCCAGCGCCTCGGGCAGCACGATCACCACGACGACCGCCACAGCGCTCACCGTCCAGAGCACCACCATCGGCGCGAGTGGCCTGAAATTCCAGAGCATCTCGTCCAACGGCGCCAACCCGGGCATCTCGCTGAGCTCGACCGGCTCGTCCGGCGGACTGACGGTGACCGGCACCGGATCGGCGGGGACCGGCGGGACGATCCAGGGCTCGGCTGGCTCGGGCATCGCGTTGTCGTCGACGACCGCGCCGAGCTTCACCGACATGGTGGTCAAGAACAACGCCGCCGACGGGATCAACGGCTCCCAGGTCAGCGGCTTCACCTTGGCCAGTTCCACAGTCTCAGGCAACGGAACCCAGGCGAACGTGTCAGGTAACAACGACGACGGCCTTGACTTCTCGCCGCCAGGCACCACCCCGCCCAGCGGGCTGACCGGCACCGCGACGATTTCCAATTCGACGATCACCGGCTCAGCGGACAACAACGCGATCATCAGCGACACCAGCGGCACTCTGGGCCTGACCATCACCGGCAGCACGTTCAGCAGCAACAACGCCACGGTCGGCAATGACGGCTTGCACATCGATGCCAACGGGTCAACGAATGCCACGGTGAGCGTCACCGGGTCGACCTTTACCAACAACCTCGGCGACCACTTCCAGTTCTCGTCCGGCTCATCGTCAACCGGCACCAACAGCGTGACGTTCTCGAACAACACGCTCACCACCACCGCGTCCGGGGTTCTCGGCGGCGGCGTGACGATCAGCCCGTTCGGGAACTCCAGCACCACGCTGACGATGAACGGCAACAATATCCAGGGCTCAGTTTTCACCGGCATCGCGATCGACGAACACGGAACCACCGGGACGCTGTCGGGCACGGTTCACGGCAACACGATCGGAACCGCGGCGACCGCCAACTCCGGCTCCAAGGGCAACGACATCGGCATCTTCGCCGAGGGCTCGGGCACCGAGACGCTCGCGATCACCGGCAACAACCTCTTCCAGTACCAGAACGAGGCCGGGATCAGCTTCCTCGACCGCGAGGGCAGCCCGACCATGAACCTCACCATTACCGGCAACACGATCGCCGATCCAGGTTCGTTCGGCTCCTGGGGCCTGCTCGGCGAGTCCGGCGCCGTTACCGGAGACGCCGGCACCGTCTGCGCCGCCATCTCAGGTAACTCGATCAAGGGATCGGGCATAGCGAGCCAGGGCGGCGCCGACTTCGAACTCGACCAGGAGTTCGCCACCACAATCAAGCTCCCCGGCTACGCCGGCGGATCGCAAGACACCAACGCCGTCGTCAGCTTCGTCCAGGGCAACAACACCGGCAATGGCACCCCGAGCGGTATCGCCACGACCAGCGGCAGCGGCGGCGGGTTCGCCGGCGCGGCGAGCTGCCCGACTCCCTAAAACACAGGAAGAAGAGAAGGAGAGGGAATGGCCGAACCATTCCTGTCTGAAATCAGGATCATGTCATTCGGATTCCCGCCCAAGGGGTGGGCCTTGTGTGACGGGCAACTGCTACCGATCAACCAGAACCAGGCACTGTTCTCCCTGCTCGGCACGACGTACGGGGGTGACGGGCGGGTCAACTTCGGCCTACCCGACCTGCAGGGCCGGACGCCCATCCACATGGGCGACGGGCACACTCTCGGGGAAAGGGGCGGCGAGCAGGCCCACACGCTAAGCATCAGCGAGATACCCACCCACGTTCACGTCGCTAACGGCGTTAGCGTGGCCGGCGACGATCCGATCCCCGCGGGGAACTTCCTCGGCGAGGCCAACAATACTTACCTGGTACCGGACAACAACCTGACTTCGCTATCGCCCGCGACGGTCTCCAACACCGGCGGGAGCCAGGCGCACCTGAACATGCAGCCGTTCCTGACGCTCAGCTTCTGCATCGCCCTGCAGGGCATCTTCCCGAGTCAGACCTAGGAGGCCGACATGGCGCAACCCTATGTCGGGGAAGTCCGCATGTTCGCCGGCAACTTCGCCCCGGCCGGCTGGCAGTTCTGCGATGGCAGCCTGCTGCCGATATCTGAGTTCGAAACACTGTTCAACCTGATCGGGACCACGTACGGCGGCGACGGCCAGTCCACCTTCGCGGTGCCTGACCTGCGCGGGCGCCTGCCCATACACCAGGGAAACGGGTTCACTCTGGCCGAGACCGGCGGCGTCGAGGAGGTCACGCTCACGACGTCCCAGATCCCATCGCACTCGCACCCATTCCTGGCTACGACCAGCCCCGGCGGCTCGGTGAATCCGGCCGGCAACGTTCTGGCAGCCATCACGGGTGGCAGCGCCTACGTCCAGATGACGCCGACCGCCGCTCTAGCCGCGCAGAGCATCGGGAGCACGGGGGGAAGCCAGCCGCACAACAACTTCCAGCCGTACCTGTGCGTCTCGTTCATCCTCTCGCTGTTCGGCATCTTCCCGTCTCAGACCTGAAAGGAAGCAAGGTGGACCCGTTCGTAGCCGAGATCAGAATTTTTCCTTTCAACTTCGCGCCTAAAGGGTGGGCGTTCTGCGACGGCCAGATACTGCCGCTGAGTCAGAACACGGCGCTGTTCTCGCTGCTCGGCACTACCTACGGCGGCGACGGGAAGTCGAATTTCGCGCTACCCAACTTGCAGGGCTCGGCCCCGATGTTCGATGGTCAGGGGCCAGGACTCAGCCTGCACGACCTCGGCGAGACCGGCGGCTCGGATACCGTGTCGCTGCTCGAATCGGAAATACCGTCGCACTCGCACGCGCTGCAGGCAAGCGCGCACAGCGCCAGCGTCGGTACCCCGGGACCGACTGTCGCTCTAGGGCGCTCCTCACCGGCGACGATGTACAAGATGCCGACGGGAAGCCCGCAGCCGGTGCCGCTCAGTGACTCAGCCCTAGCCCCGGCCGGCGGCGACCAGCCGCACAACAACATGATGCCGTACCTGACGCTCAACTTCTGTATCGCGCTCCAGGGCGTCTTCCCGCCGCGCTCGTGACCACGTCAAGCCAACTGTGCCTGCGTCCCGTCGGCCGGGACGACGCCGAATTGCTGTACCGGATCTACGCGAGCACGCGGGAAGAAGAGCTAGCTGTCGTGCCGTGGGACGCCTCCGTCAAGGAGGCGTTCCTGCGCATGCAGTTCAAAGCCCAGGACGCCCACTACCGCGCGACTTACCCGAACGCGAGCTTCGACCTGATCGTTAACGGCGACGACGTGCTCGGCCGCCTCTACGTCAACCGAGGCGAGTCGGCCTGGCGGGTGGTCGACATCGCGCTGCTGCCTGAGCACCGCCGAGGCGGGATCGGCACCCGGCTCCTCGGCGAGATACTCGCCGAGGCGGCAGCGGCGGGCAAAGCCGTCCAGCTCCACGTCGAGCGCTTCAACCCCGCCCGCCACCTGTACGACCGGCTCGGCTTCAGCCAGATCGAGGATCAAGGCGTCTACCTGCTGCTTGAGCGGGAGTCACCCGAGGCGCAAGACAGTTACCCGAAGACTGCCTCATAACGCATCGCCGCCGACTCCCCCGGCGCTGGCGACTCATCCGGGCCGACCGGGACGATGAACAGTTCGAGCACACCGAGCTTATGATGCTCAAGACGGTAGATGCCCTGCGGCAGAACAGGCTCGATTGGACCGTGAAATAGCAGCGTGAAGGGCTGACGAAAGCTATCGGAACGGCCTGCGCCTGCCTGCGTGACATCAGCTAGCTCAAGCTGGAAAGTAGCGTGAACGCCGGGCTCAGGCAGATCGATTGTCAGCTGGAACCGGCTGCCCTTGACATCAAGGAAATCTTCCGCGGTCAGGGTCTCGAGCGAGCGGCTGTTTGTCATAGTTCGATGCTATGCCAGCCAAACTGGGCGCGCACGCGCTTGAACGGCTGCCCGTCGCCGGCAATTTCATAACTCAGGAAGGCAACCTAATCGTCTCCGATATCGTCTTACAGCCGAGACTGGACAACAGCGAGGATTGGTGGCTACATGCGGATTCAGCCGACCGCCCTCAGGGCAGCGAGCACGGTCACGATCTTGGGCACGGCCCTGGCAGCAGCGCTGCTTTCGGCGCCGGCCCAGGCCAGCGGGTCAGGCGCCAATACCGGGACCTCC
Source organism: Streptosporangiaceae bacterium (assembly GCA_035553055.1). Taxonomy (GTDB): domain Bacteria; phylum Actinomycetota; class Actinomycetes; order Streptosporangiales; family Streptosporangiaceae; genus Chersky-822. The sequence continues at coordinate 5,756 of DATNEK010000205.1, forward strand.
CCCCGTACCCACCTCAGCCTGTCGGCCGCGACCGCGCCCGCAGGCGAGGACGGTGTAATCGCCGGCGTCGTCGATGGTACCGGCGGAATGCCGCTTACCGGCGTGTGCGTCGTCGCGACGGGGTCAGGCGGCAGCACCGCGGCGGTGACGCGCTCGGATGGCCGGTACAGCATCGCCGGCCTTCGCCCGGGCGGATACACCCTGCACTACAGCGCCTGCGCCGCCGGCAGCCGGTATGCGGACCAGTGGTCGGGAGGCGCCTCATGGCCAGGAGGCGCCGCCACCGTGACCGTCGCTCGCGGCCAGGCGCGTGAAGCCGCACCGGTCACGCTGCGCACCACTACGTCCGCCGTTCCCGCCGCGATTTCGCGAGCGATGGCCAGGCTCAGCTCGGCCCCAGCCATACCAGGCGGCCTGGCCCGGCTGCGGTCAGCCGCCTTGTCCGCGGCGACCAAGCCGGCCGCCGGCGCCAAGCAGGGCGCGATCACGGGAAATGTCACCGGCGCGGGGAAGCCGCTCCGTGGCATCTGCGTCATCGCCTACGGCTCCGGTTTCGGGCAGGTCCACACGTCGAAGACGGGCCACTTCCGGATCGCCAAGCTGAGGCCGGGGCGTTACACGGTGATTTACGCCACGGAATACTGCGGTGAGAGCAACAGCGACAGCAACAGCAACTGGCTCCCGCAGATCTACAAGAACGTCAACGGACCCGCCTTCCGGCACCCCACCGCGGTGCGGGTGACCGCCGGCCATACGACCGCTGGCATCAACGCCGCGTTGCAACTCGGCGGCCAGATCTCGGGAACGGTGCGGAGCCAGCACGGCAAGTCATTGTTGTCGCGCGTGTGCGTATTCGCTCAGGGGAAGGATGGCCGGTTCTTCGTCGGGCGCTTCGGAATCTCGGGCAAGAAGGGCCGCTACACGGTACATGCGCTGTTCCCAGGCAAATACAAGGTCGCGTTCGTGCCCGAGTACTGCGGCAACACCGGCAACTACACACCCCAGTGGTGGCCTGACTCGGCGACGCAGAAGCACGCGAAAACGATCGTGATCACCCACGGCCTGCTCGTCAAGAACGTCGACGCGGCGCTTCGCCCAGGAGCGATCCTTACCGGAGTGGCACGAGCCGGGGGTCCGAGCGGAGCGCTGCTCAAGGGCATCTGCGTCTCTGTGCAGCCGTTGCGGGTGCAAGGACCGTTCCCGATCTTCGCCTTCACGAGAACGGGCTCCGGCGGCGGCTACCGTGTGGTCGGCCTGACCACGGGCAAGTACCGGGTCTTCTTTAACCGCGGCTGCGGTAACAACGGTAACTTCCTGCCGGTACAGCGATCCGTCTCGGTTGTCGTCGGCCACACCACGTCGGGCTTCGACGGGTTCATGCCGGCCGGGGCGATAATCAAGGGAACGGTGACCAATTCCCACGGCGCGCCGGTCCGCGGCATCTGCGTCTCGGCCTCCGGCGCCCGCAGCGGGGGCGGGAACACCACCAACGCCCACGGCACGTACTCGATCATCGCGCTGCAAACGGGCAGTTACACGCTGAGCTTCTCCGGCGGATGCGGCAACCCAGGGAGCTACGCGCCGCAGTACTACCGCGGTCAGGTCAACCTCGGCGCCGCCAACGCGGTGAACGCCACCGCCGGGCGCACCACGTCCGGCATCGACGCCACCATGCAGCCGGGCGGGACCATTACCGGAATTGTCACCGACAGCAGCGGGCGCCGGCTCAACCGGGTCTGTGTCCTTGTCGAGAACCCGTCGCTCGCGCGATATGGCTTCCCATTCAACGTCACGTTTACCAAGCACGGCGCTTACACGGTCAGGAACCTGATTCCAGGCCCGTACTCGGTGAACTTCGACTGCTTCCTCTCCTCGAATAGGTTCGCCAGCCAGTGGTTCATGAACCAGCCCGGCGAGGGCAGCGCCGACTTGGTCTCAGCGCCCGCTGGTGTCGTTACGTCGGGGATCAGCGCGGCGCTGCGGCACGGCGGGTTCATCACCGGAGTGGTAACCAAGAGCGGTGGCAAGCGGTTCTCCAACATCTGCGTAGAGGCCACACCCCATGGCGGTCCGGTTGCCGCGTTCAACTTCTTCACTGACCGCTCCGTGGCCTACACGGATGGCAGCGGCGACTACCGCCTCGGCCCGCTCGCCGCGACGACGTATGACGTCAGGTTCGGCTGCGCCGGCAACCGGTTCGCCAACCAGTGGTACCGGGCCAGCGCGTCGCGGGCGTCGGCCACGCCGGTCACGGTCACGAACGGCGGGACCACCACCGGAATCGACGCCGCGCTGACCGGCGGCGGATCGATCTCCGGCGTGGTGACGGCCGGCGCGAACCACCCGCAGCCTGATGTCTGCGTCGAGGCACAAGACACCGCGGACGACTCCTTCGGGTTCGCATACACGGGCGTCCACGGGCACTTCACGATTAGCGGCCTGAGCAGCGGCCCATACAAGGTCACCTTCTTTGACTGCGGTTTCGGCAGGCATCACATCCTGCTCGGCACGGCCACCAGGCTGGCCACCGTGATCGCGCCGAAGGCCGTGACCCTGAACGAGAAGCTGGTACCGGCCGGATCGATCTCGGGCCTTGTGCTCGGCGGGCCCGGTGCCGCTCCGCAGGCCGGTGTCTGCGTGGTCGCGGTGCCAGTCAGCCCGAATGTCAGTTATGACTACGAGCTGACCGGTTCGCACGGCCGCTACCAGATGACGGGCCTGGCGCCTGGCAAGTACAACGTCTACTTCGGCGATCCGTTCTGCGTGTTCTCTGGATCGGGCTACGCGCCGCAGTGGTACAACGACCAGGCATCGCAGGCCACTGCCACCCAGGTGACCGTCACCTCGGGCGACAACACCAAGAACATCGACGCCACGCTGGGCGCGGACGGCGCCATCTCAGGCACCGTGACCAGCCACGGTCACACGCCGGTAGCGGGCGAGTGCGTAACAGCCACGCCAGTGGCTCCGGTGCCTGACCCGGTAACCGATTCCGTCCTCGGTCCTGTCGTCGGCGTGACCGCCGCCGACGGCACCTACACGCTGGTCGGCCTGCAGCCAGGCAAGTACAAGGCGAAGTTCTCTGTCGGCTGCGGCGATACCGGGTTCGACACGCAGTGGTGGCACGGCGCCAGTTCGGAGGCCGGCGCCACGATCATCACGGTGCCAGCGAACACGACAGTCGCCGGCATCGACGCCAAACTGCACCACGACGGCGACTAGCTGATCCAGTCCGTCCTTGGGCGCACTACGACCTCGTAGTGCGCCCAAGTCGTGCCCTGCGGCGCCCGCTCCGCAAGCCCGCTTAGCCGCGGTCGCCGAGTACCGGCGCGGTTCCGGTCGGCAGTCGAACCGCCTGTACCGACAACCGCGTGTCACCGGGCTGCCAGGACGCTAGTTCTGCCAGGCCGGACGGCAAGGCAATGGCGGCCAGCAGCCGGTCGCTGCTTGCCTGCCATCCGAAACGTACGCCGATCAGCGCGTTGATCGTGGTTCCCGGCAGGACCGTGACGCGCCCGCTGGCGGTGTTGATCACCTCAAGGCGCGTCGCGGCGGCTGATCCGTCCCGCTGCACGTCGGTCGTTACCTGGAGGGCCAGAAGGCGCCCGTCCGCGCTGAAGGTTCCAGCCACCGCCCAGGCGCCGTGAGGCAGCCGGACGGTCGGACCCGCCATGGCCGGCAACCTGAGAATCCTCAGCGGGCACATGCCAAGGCACGGATCCCAGGCGATCTGGCCGGGACTGGCCGCGATCACATTGGTGAAATAGCGTCTAACCTGCGCCGTCACCGGGTCCCATAGATAGTCCCTGACCGGCCCGGGCCCCTGTTCATAGGCGGCGAGCAAGAGCCCGCCTTTCACGGCCCGGTCGATCACATAGCCGGCTGGCAGCTGCGCCGGCGGGCCGACGCCCTGCCCTGCTGTCGTGACCTCCTGCGTCGTGCCGGACGCGGCAGCGATATCGGCATCAGGCAGGTACGCAGTCAGCCACAGAGCACCCAGGTTCGCGGCCGCGGCCGCGTTATAGGCCGCGCCGACCACAATGGCCTTAGCCGATTGACCGGGGATGTAATACACCGCTGGCGGCGCGTCGCACACCTGGCAGTTCGCCTGCGGCGGACTGTACCGCTGAACCGCCCACCCGCCAGCCACGCGAGTGAACCCGTAGCCCGGCCCCCATGCCGGCAACCCGGCGATCGGCTGGAAGGAGCCGGTGGCGGTCTGCAACCAGCCAGGCCGAGGACCGGTAAGCAGCAGCCAGCCGACACCTGACGTCGCGGGTATGCCAGAAAAGCGAATCGGCTCATTCGAGCCGCCGCTGGTCACTGTGGCACCAAATGGCAAGGCGGGTCCCCGCGCGGGCGGCGCCGCGGTCCGAGCGCCGGATCCAGCGGCGGGCCGGTGGGCTGCTGGCCGGTCGACAACGCCGCGTATGAGCAGCGCGATCGCCACGAGGACAACCCCGGCCACGGCAAGCACCATGGGCGAGGTCCATCGCGGCGGCTCGCTGTCCGGGCCGTGGCCCAAGATATCGGCCAATGCGCTTCGGCCCCTTCATGCGACCTCCGACTCACCCATGCTAATGAGTACTCAACCACCCGGACAGTGTCGCTTTACCCTCCCTGACGACACACGGTCGGGCAGCCATGGGTAGTGCCATGCCGCGAATCCGCGCACGATGAAGTCGGCGCCAGGCGGCCCGAATGATCCGGGGCGGTAGCGCTGGATCGGCGGCGGGGTGTCGAACAGCGGCTGCACGATTCGCCACGTCTCCTCGACGCAGTCCTGGCGAGCGAACAGGTGATGGTCGCCGCGAAGCGCGGCGTCGAGCAGTCGCTCGTACGGCTCCGGCGGGAGGCCTAGCTCATCGGCGAAATGCAGGTCGAGGTGAACGGGCTGGCTCGTGCCGGTATGCGGGCCCTTGGACTGCACGACCATACGGAGCCCCGGCTCAGGATCGACGCGCAAGATGAACTGGTTCGGCTCTGGCCTGGGCGGTGCCGGCACGAACGCGATCCTGGGCGGCCGCCGGAAGTACACCCTGACCTCGGTACCCTTGCACGCCAGGGCCTTGCCTGAGCGCAGGAAGAACGGAACGCCTGACCACCGCCAGTTGTCGATGTCGAGCCGGAGCGCGACGAACGTCTCGGTCGCCGAGTCACGCGCCACTCCCGGCACCTGGAGATAGCCTTCGTACTGGCCTCTGACGCACCGCCCTGGCTGGGCGCCGGGCATGGCGCGGAACACCTCGACCTTCTTGTCCTGCAGTTCATCGGCGCTGGCCCCGGCCGCAGGCTCCATCGCTATCAGTCCGATCATCTGCAAAAGGTGGTTCTGCACCACATCGCGGAGAGTCCCAAGCGAGTCATACGTCGCCCCCCGGCTCTCCACTCCCGCCTTCTCAGCCATGGTGACCTGCACGCACGCAACGTTCTGCCGGTTCCAGACCGGTTCGAGAACAGCATTGGCGAATCGGAGAAACTGAATGTCCATCACGGGTTCCTTGCCGAGGAAGTGATCGACCAGCAACAGCTGGTCCCGTCCAAGGAATTCGGACATATCATGATCTAGCTCACGAGCCGAGGCCAGATCGTGCCCGAACGGCTTCTCGACGGCAACCGTGGCGTCATCAAGCAGTCCCGCCTTGCCGAGAGCCTGGACTATCGGGGCGAACGCGCCCGGGGGCGTCGCCAGGTAATACAGCGGATGCCTGGCCGTCCGCAGAGCGGTGGCCAGCCGTTCGCATGCCGCCGGATCCGCTATGTGGCCAGGCACGTACGTCATCTGGTTCGCTAGCACCTGAAATGTCGCCTCGTTCAGCCGGTCGAGGTGTTCGTTGATGGCCTGCCGCGCGAGCGCACGCAGCGCCGACGTCGTCATGTCCGCGACGTCGACGCCGATCACCGGCACCCGCAGCAGGCCTCGATCCGCCAGCCGGTAGAGCGCGCGGAACGTCATCTTCCTCGCGAGATCCCCGGTAATACCGAAGATCACCAGCGCGTCAGCCGGGGTCACGTCGGCGGGTATCACTTGGCCTCCGATCCCAGTCACTAGTAGGTCGAGTCGGCGCGTCGGCTTTGCCCAAGCCTGGCAAGGCCGGGGACTTCGCGCTTCGTCAGTTCGGGTAGTCAACGGGTGGCCCGCGCCCGCGCGCTCTTTCGAACCGTTACTACCTGGAGGTCAGTCATGGCAATGCTGCCGGCCCGCCGCGGCGGGCAAAGTCTCACGATCGTCGATCCGTCACGTGAGTTCGAAGACATCTATAACCGCATGGGCCAGCTCATGGATCTCGCGCTCGGCGACTTCGTGATGCCGAGAGAAGGAAGCATGGCCTGGTCACCACTCGCCGATGTCATCGAGAACGACGACGGCTATGAGATCAACGCAGAACTGCCCGGCATAAGCAAGGACCAGATCGACGTCCACGTGCAAGATCGCGAGCTGATTATCAGCGGCGAGATGAAGAACGGCCAGCGCGGCCGGATGCACCGCAGCACGAGGCGCACCGGCCGGTTCGAGTACCACACCTACCTGCCGGGCGACATCAAGCCCGACAAAGTGAACGCGACTCTATCCAACGGCGTTCTCAGCGTGCGGGTGCCGAAATCCGACATGGCCAAGCCGCGCCGAATCGAGGTCTCCACCTAGCCGCGCACGCAATGAGGGGTGAACCAGTCACTCACCAGCGACTGGTTCACCCAGGCACGCAACTGGTCGGCCGGGAGGCGAGGCCGACGCGTTCGTCGGGTCACATACGGTTCTCGTAGCTGACGGTCAGCCCGGCCGCGGTGTAGTCGACCCTGATCAGGGCGCCTTCGGCGACGTCCCCCGACAGCAGCGCACGCCCGATCGGAGTCTCAACCTCCCTTGCTATAAACCTACGCAGCGGACGGGCGCCGTAAACCGGGTCAAACCCCTGCTCGGCGACATATCGCCTGGCTTGCTCGGTCAGCTCGAGCCGCATCTGCCGCTCAGCCAGGCGAGCACGCAGTTCACCAGACATCAGCTCGACGATCTGCTCGATCTCCGTCTCGGTGAGCGGCTTGAACAGCACGATGTCGTCGAGCCGGTTGAGGAACTCGGGCCGGAAGTGGCCGCGCATCGTGGCCATCACGCGGTCACGGGCGTCCGGCTTGATCTCGCCGTCCGCGGTCGCGCCTTCGAGCAGGTATTCAGAGCCGATGTTCGAGGTCATGATGATGACGGTATTGCGGAAGTCGACGGTGCGGCCCTGGCCGTCGGTGAGCCTGCCGTCGTCGAGCACCTGCAGCAGCGCGTTGAACACGTCAGGATGCGCCTTCTCGATCTCGTCGAAGAGCACTACCGAGTAGGGCCTGCGCCTGACCGCCTCAGTAAGCTGGCCACCTTCCTCGTAGCCGACGTAGCCGGGCGGCGCGCCGATCAGGCGCGAGACGGTATGACGCTCCTGATACTCGGTCATGTCAACCCGAACAATGTTCTCGTCGCTGTCGAACAGGGCGGCGGCGAGCGACTTGGCCAGCTCGGTCTTACCGACCCCGGTAGGGCCAAGGAAGATGAAAGATCCGATCGGGCGTCGGGGATCCTTGATTCCCGACCGTGCCCTGATGATGGCGTCGGATACCAGCTGAACCGCCTCGTCCTGGCCGACTACGCGCTCATGCAGTACCTGATCGAGGCGCAGCAGCTTCTCCCGCTCGCTTTCGGTCAGGCGGCTGACCGGGATACCGGTCCAGCGCGACACGATCGAAGCTATCTCGTCGTCGGTCACGACCTCGCGCAGCAGGCGCTTGCCGCCCTGCCTTCCCGCCAGGTTCTCCTCTTCGGCGGCGAGCTTGCGGCGCAGCTCAGGGAGCCTGCCGAGGCGAAGCTCGGCGGCCTTGTCCAGGTCGTAGTTGCGTTCGGCGATCTCGGCGTCCTGTCTGACCTGCTCGATCTGTTCGCGCAGTGCTTGCACCCGCCGCAGGGCGTGCCGTTCCGCCTCCCACTGCGCTCGCAGCGCGTCGGCCTGTGCTCGCAAGTCGGCAAGCTCTTTGCGCAGGTCGGCCAGCCTCGCCGGGGTTTCAGGGTGGTCCTCCCCCCGGGCTAGCCACTGCTGGCTGACCTCGTCTTCCTCCTTGGCGAGCGCGGCATCCTCGATCTCCAGCCGCATGACGCGACGGGTGAGCTCGTCAAGTTCGGCCGGCATCGAGTCGATCTCGGTCCTGATCACCGCGCACGCCTCGTCGACGAGGTCGATCGCCTTGTCGGGCAGGAACCGGTCGGAGATGTACCGATGGCTCATGGTCACCGCCGCCACGATCGCGCTGTCGGCGATCTTCACGCCGTGGAAGACCTCGAGCCGCTCGCGCAGGCCGCGCAGGATCGACACCGCATCGGTGACCGAGGGCTCATCGACCATGACCGGCTGGAACCGTCGCTCGAGCGCGGCGTCCTTTTCGATCTGCTTGCGGTACTCATCAAGCGTGGTGGCGCCGATCATGTGCAGTTCGCCGCGCGCCAGCATCGGCTTGAGCATGTTCCCCGCGTCCACGGCGCCCTCGGCGGCACCCGCACCGACTACCGTGTGCAACTCGTCAACGAACAGCAAGATGCGCCCGGCCGCCGCCCTGACCTCGGCGAGCACCGCCTTGAGCCGCTCTTCGAACTCGCCTCGGTACTTGGCGCCCGCCACAAGCGCGCTGATATCCAGGCTGAAAATCGCCTTGTTGCGTAGCCCTTCCGGCACGTCTCCCCTGGTGATCCGCTGGGCAAGACCTTCGACGATCGCGGTCTTGCCGACGCCGGGATCGCCGATCAGCACCGGGTTGTTCTTGGTCTTCCTCGACAGGATCTGGGTGACCCGCCGGATCTCGGCGTCCCTGCCGATCACGGGGTCGAGCCGACCTGACGCCGCGTCGGCGACCAAGTCGGTGCCGTACTTTTCCAGCGCCTCGTACGCCGACTCTGGCGTGGCCGAGGTGACTCGCTGGTTGCCCCTGATGCCGGTCAGCGCCCGCAGGAAGGTATCCCTGGTCAGGCCATCGGCGTGCAATAGGCGCCCGGCCGGGCTCGACTGACCCTCATCGATCAGCGCGATCAGCAGGTGCTCAACGGAGACGTAGTCGTCCTTGAGCCGGCCGGCCTCGCGGTCAGCGGCATCGAGTAGCTGCGACAACCGCTGGGTGACGCTCACCTGGCCAGGCGTGACGCCCGGGCCGCTGACCTTCGGCCTGCGGGCCAGGTCGGCCTCGAGCGCGGCTCGCAGCCGATCGGTGTCCGCGCCAGCTTGCGCGAGCAGTCGTGGCGCGATGCCGCCGGGCTGGTCGAGCAGCGCTTGCAGCAAGTGCTCGCTGTCGACCTCGACATGGCCGTGCCGCAGCGCCCTGGCCTGCGCGTCGTGCAGTGCCTCGCTTGACTTCTGGGTAAGGCGAGCCGGGTCCATTTGCTTACCCTCCTGACCGTCGGGAGGCGCGCAGGGCGGCCTCAAGCACGGCGATCCGGTCGAGCAGGTCGGTGACGAGGCCGACGGCCGCATAGTTGAGAGCAAAACCGGCGCGCAGGCGCTGCACCCGCGCCAGCGCGCCGACCTGACCAGGGGAGAACCACAGCTCGCCCGCCCGGTCGCGCTCGGCGTCGACGACGCCGAGCGCGACCAGCCGCCTGATCAGGTCCGGGTGGGTGCCGGTCGCGCGGGCGAAGGCTTCCAGGCCGAGCCCCTGGTCGCCCGGCCGCGACACCCGGATCAGCGCGTAGGTCACCGCTGCCGCCTCGCCTCGAAGTCGGACACCGCCGCGAGCTGTTCGAAGAGCCGCCGCTCGGCGTCGGAAGGTCGGTCGGGGACCATGATCCTGGCCTCGGCGAAAAAGTCACCCGCCTTACCTGTCCGGTTGGGCAGCCCGCGGCCGCGCAGCCGCAGCCGCCGGCCGCTCGATGTGCCGGCCGGAACCTTGACCTTGGCCTCGCCGCCTGGCGTGTCGATCACGACCGAGGTGCCGAGCGCGGCTTCCCACGGCGCCAGCCGCAGCTCGGTGTAGATGTCACGGCCGTGCAGCCGGTAGCCGGGATGCGGCATGATCCGAACGACCAGGTACAAGTCGCCTGGCGGTGCACCGTCGCTGCCGTGCCCGCCCTGGCCCGCCAGCCTGATCCGCTGGCCGTCCGTGACGCCGGCCGGCACGTCAACGTCGAACGAACGAAAGGCCTCCCCGTCGCTGAGCGTGACGGAACTGCGCCCGCCGCGATAAGCCTCCTCGACGCTCAGCGACAGCTCGGCCTCCTGGTCGGCGCCGCGAATCGGCCCCCAGCCGCGCCCGGGCCGACCGCCGAAGAACCCGCCGAAGAGATCATCGATGTCAATGTCCGGCTGGCGGAAACCGAACCCGCCGCCACCTCCGGCGCGACCGGCACCGCCGCCGGCGGCAGTACCAGTGCCGGCGGCTGCCCTGGTGCGCCGGAATGCCTCGGGGTCAACGTCGGGCGGAATCTGGCGGAAGTCGGCTCCGAACGCGTCATACCGCCGTCTGGTCTGCGGATCGGACAGCACGTGATAGGCCTCGGATGCGTCCTTGAACCGCTCTTCGGCTGCCGGGTCAGCGTTGACGTCTGGGTGGTACTGCCTGGCGAGCTTGCGATAGGCGCGCTGGATTTCGTCCTGGCTGGCGTCCGCGGCCACGCCAAGTATCTGGTAGAAGTTCTTGTCCGGCGGCAACTATTCTCCCCGCGCTTCTCCCGGCCCGGTCGCGACCACCACCTGGGCTGGCCTTAGCTGGTGGTCGCCTTCGCCGTAACCGGCGCGCACGACCTCGAGCACAGTGCCGGATTCCGCGGTCGGGTCAGGCCGGGCCGCGACCGCCTCGTGCCTGGCCGGGTCGAACTTCTCGCCGGCGTCGCTGCGCCGGCCGAAGCCCAGGCCCTCAAGGACGGCCAGCGCCTGCTCCCTGACCGCTTCGACGCCCTCGATGATCGCGTCTGGGTCGGCGTGGGAGTGCGAAAGCGCCCGGTCCAGGTTGTCGACGACGGGAAGCCATTCCGCGGCCACCGTGCTGCTGGCCTCCGCCCGTGTCCGGCTGACCTGCGTCGCGCACCGCTTGCGCAGATTGTCCAGGTCGGCAAGGGCGCGCAGCCGCTGGTCCTGCGCCTCGGCGAGCCGAGCCAGCAAGTCTGTGTCTCCCCCGCTCGCCTCCGACACACCATCGCGGGGCTCCGGATCACTCATGCGGGGTGAACTCCGCGTCGATTACCTCGTCTTCGCTGGCGGGCTGAGGCTGCCCGGCACCCTCGGCGCGTGGCGGCGGAACGGCACCGCCGACCGCCAGGCTCTGGTAGACCTGCCGCAATTCCGCGGTGAGGGCCCTGAACCTGTCAGCGGGAGTTTCCCCCTGCGGTGATGACCCTGGTGGACGATCCCCCTCCGCCCCCCGCAGCGCCGTCCGCGCGTCGGCGACGAGCGTCTCCGCCCGCGCCTTCTCGTGCACGGGCACCGCTTCGCCGCGCTCGGCGAGCACGTGCTCGACCGCGTAGGCGCTGGCGTCGAGTTCGTTGCGGGCGTCGGCCAGCTCGCGCAGCCGCTTGTCTTCCTCCCGGTGCCGCTCGGCATCGGCCACCATCCGTTCGACCTCGCCAGCGTCCAGGTTGGAACTCTCGCTGATGGTGATCCGCTGCTCGGCGCCGGTGTCCTTGTCC
>DATNEK010000206.1:0-3260 GCA_035553055.1 Streptosporangiaceae bacterium
CCCGGCGGCTGGATACCTGATCTCGGCTGGCCGCCGGTCGGGATTGGCGGGATCGGCGATATACCAGCGTCTGACATCGGAGTTGTCTACCCGGGCCACCAGCACCGCCGTGCCGTCCGGCGCCCACCAGTATCCGCGATGTCGGTCCATTTCCTCGGCGGCGATGAACTCGGCCAGCCCGAACGTGACGTCGCCAGCGCGGGTCTCGTCGGCTTCTGCCTGGCCCGGACCGATCAGCGCGGCATCGGCTCCCGTGGTCAGGTCGGTGATCCGAAGTATCCCGTCGCACACGTAGGCGACCCGCTGGCCGGTTGGGTCTGGGCGCGGGTCGATGGCAGGCGCCAACGCGCCAGCGGGTGCGGGTGCGGGCGCGTCGGGCGCCAGCGATGCCGTGTAGACCTGACCGGCCAGCGCGAACGCGGCTAGCGTGAACTCCGCGTCCGTGGCGAACGCCACAACTCCGCCAGCCGTCTCCCTCGACCGCTCCCTGCGAGCCTTTTCTTCCTCTGATTCTTCTGCCCCGCCACCGATGGCGGTGGGGTCGACGACCAGTCGCTCGGCACCGCCTGCCTGTCCATCCGTGCCGCCCTCCAAGTCGAGCACCCACAGACAGGTGACCGGGTCGGTGCCGCTCTTGCTGCGGAGGAACGCGATCCGCGTGCCGTCGCGGCTGATCTGAAAGGACCGTGGTGCGCCGAGCGAGAAGCGCTTGGTCCTGGCTTGCTGGCGCGGGAAAGTGTCGGTCATGACTGTAGATCCTGCCAGCCGCCTTCAGTCGGCTATGTCCCACGCTCGCGCTATCCTCGCCGCATGGATCAGCGCGCGAACCACAGGCGGCTGCTGCTCGTGCACGCCCACCCCGACGACGAGTCGATCGGGACCGGCGCCACGATGGCGAAGTACGCGGCGGAAGGGACCGGTGTGACGCTGGTCACCTGCACTCTCGGGGAACTTGGCGAGATCATCCCGCCCGACCTGGCCGACCTCGCCTGGGACAAGCAGAACAAGCTCGGCGAGTACCGGATCGGCGAGCTTGACGCGGCCTGCGCCGAGCTCGGTGTGACCGATCACCGGTTCCTCGGCGAGCCGGGCCGCTGGCGCGACTCGGGAATGATGGGCACCCCGGCCAACGACTGGGAAGGCAGTTTCTGGCGGGCGCACGTCGAAGTGGCCGCGCATGTCCTGCTCGACGTCATCAACGAGGTCCGGCCTGCGGTGCTGGTGACTTACGACGAGAACGGGTTCTACGGGCATCCTGATCACATCCAGGCACACCGGGTCGCTTGGCGCGCGTTCGAACTCGCCGACGGGCTGGTGAGCAAGTTCTACGCGACCGCGATCCCCAAGTCGGTGCTCGCCGAGGCCATCAAGATCATGGGAGAAAGCAACGACGCGGCCCCAGTGCCGTCCGACCAAGCGGTGCCGTCCGACCAAGCGGCGCCGTCCGACCAGGATGAGTCCGGCGGTTTCCTCGCCGTCGACTCGGTGGACGACCTCCCGTTCGGCGTACCTGACGACCAGGTGACCACCGAGATCGACGCCACCGGCTACCTGGAGGCCAAGCTAGCCGCGATGCGGGCGCACGCGACGCAGATCTCGGTGGACAGCCCGTTCTTCGCGCTGTCCGACAAAGTGGGCCGCCGCGCGCTCGGCCTTGAGTACTACACGCTGCTCGCCGGGCCGCGCGGACCGGGCAGCGGCCCGCACGGTTGGGAGAGCGATCTGTTCGCCGGTCTCGACTAGGGCATGTCATAGCCTGAACAGGTGAGCCGCATCGTGTCGAACGCTCAGGCTGGTCGTGTTGACCACAGTCGCCGCGATCCAGCGGGCTGGTCACGCGACACCGCGCTGACCGTGGCGACCTGCGTGATGCTCGGGTTGTTCGGAATGGTGCAGGCGCTTGTCGGGGCGTTCTTCTACGGAGTTGGACCGGCTCCGGCCGCCTCGATCACCTTTGACCTGGCCATACTCGCGACCTGCCTGCTCGGCGCCTGGGGGCTCGGCCGGCCGCTTGGCGGGGTTATCCCTGCGATCGGCTGGTTCGTCGTAGCCTTCGTGCTCGCCAGCGGCACCGGCGGGGGGAGCGTGCTGATCACGGCCAGCGCGGCCGGGGAGTGGTTCCTGTTCGGCGGCGCCGCCTGCGCCACGGCCGGAATAGTCGCGGTGCTGACTCTGTGGTCGCGGTTCGGCCTCGGTCGGCAACGCCGCTAGCCGCACAAGATTGACGCTCGCCTCAAGCGTCACAAGCATCACAGTTGATACGCCTCAGCGAGACTGAGCTTAGTTGCTGGCGGCCCATTAGTGAGCTGGCACTGCGATGGATCCGGGGTTTCACACCCGGTTTCCCCGATGGGTTGCCGTATCCATCGCGGCGTGGGGCGAACTCTACTTGACGATTTGTCGTATTTAGATTGATTAGCATAGTTTTGAGTAGCCTGGTTTCTCCCTGCCTCGGGTCTCGCCTGGCATCACGGGAGCTTGACGTGTGTACGTCGGAGAGTTTTCGCGCTACGGATAATTTTCGTGTGATAACGCCTAAAAGACTCCGTAAAGCGACAATCATCCGTGATCCCGACGGTGATGCTCCGCGCTGGGCACGCGAAGTCTCCGGCGCACGGGAATCATCCGCGGGGTAGACGGCTAGTCTCCGCGATCACCTGACAACGGCTGGCGGCCTACGGCGATCCTCCGCCCAGCGCACGACAATCGTCCGTGATCACTGTCTACTGGTGGCGGTGATCGTCAGCTGCTCGGACAGGTGCTCGGCGAGACGCTCGACGGCGGTTCTGAGCCTGCGGAAATACGCGGCCCGGCTCAGGCAGAGCTTGTTGGCCGCCTCTTCATGGCTGCGCATGGGCTGCAGGTAGCCGGCAACAAGCACGCTGTAGAGCAGCTTCTCGTTCTCGTTGTCACCGAAGGCTTCACTGGCCGCATCGTTGATCAAGCGTCGCACCGATTCGGCTCGCTCCGCCATGGTGTCGCCGACCGCGAGCGGACTTCTGGCCAAGTCGCGAGGAACTCGGAAGTTCTTCAGGGCTTCGCGCACCGTCGCCAGATCCGCGACCCTGCGCCCCTGAGCGCCAGGCACCGGCGCGCCTGGCCCGATCGGCAGGGCCGGCACGGTCGTCGCCGCCTCGTCAACCGGAGGCCCAGCCGCTGGGTGCGGCGGCAATCGCTGGCCAGCGCGGTCGTCGCCAGCCACGTGGGGAGGGAACGCCGCTATGACCTGCGCCCCCGTGGTTGGCGGCCCCGTGGTTGGC
>DATNEK010000207.1:0-5099 GCA_035553055.1 Streptosporangiaceae bacterium
GCTGGAGACCGGCGCGCAGATCCAGGTGCCGCTGTTCATCACCTCGGGCGAGAAGATCCGGGTAGACACCCGCACTGGTGATTACCTCGGCCGGGCGTGAGCACGCGTTCGGCAGGCCCGAGCGTGATCGGAGCCCGAGCCTGATGGGACACAGGCATGGCCGCTCGCAGTAAGGCGCGCAAGCGGGCGCTCGACATCCTGTTCGAGGCAGAGATGCGGGGTGAGTCGCCGCTCAGCGTACTTGACAGCAGGATGATCCAGGCTGAACCACCGGTGACCAGCTACGCTGCCGAGCTGGTCAGAGGGGTTCAGGCGCACCGCGAGCTGATCGATGAGCTGTTGACCGAGCACTCGCGCGGCTGGGCTCTTGATCGGATGCCCGCCGTTGACAGGAACATCCTGCGCATTGGCGCCTATGAGCTGCTGTGGGCAACCGACGTGCCGGACGCGGTCGCGATCAACGAGGCTGTGGTGCTGGCGCAAGACTTGTCCACCGACGCCTCTCCCGCCTTCGTGAACGGGCTGCTCGCCCAGCTGCTCGCGATCAAGGCAACGGTCGTCGGTGGCGATGCGAATTGTCAGCAGCCACCGCTACAGTCAGGTTGAGCGGACTGGCATGCCACGATGAGGCAAGGTGGCGACGGTGGCACGGCGGACGGGAGACGGTGAGCCTGACGACAAGGGCTGCCACATCCTGCACATCGACATGGACGCGTTCTACGCGAGCGTTGAGATCAGGGATCGACCTGAGATAGCAAGCAAGCCGGTCGTCGTCGCGCACACCGAGGGCCGAGGAGTGGTCCTATCCGCCAACTACATCGCGCGGACGTTCGGAGTCAGGTCGGCGATGCCGGCCAGCCGGGCACAGCGACTGTGCCCGCATGCTGTTTTTGTCAGTCCTCGGCACCAGCTCTACGGTGCGGTGTCCAAGGAGGTCATGGCGATCTTCCGGAGCGTGACTCCGCAGGTGGAGCCCTTGTCTCTGGATGAGGCGTTCCTCAATGTCGCCGGAGCGGTCAGACTGCTCGGCAGGCCAGCGGCGATCGGCCGTTTTATTAGGCGGCAGGTGTCCGAACAGCTCGGCATCACCTGCTCGGTGGGCATCGCGACGACCAAGTTCGTCGCCAAGCTCGCTTCCGTGCACTGCAAGCCTGATGGCCTGCTCGTGATACCAGCCGATGGGGTGCTCGACTTCCTGCACCCGCTTCCCGTATCGGCGCTGTGGGGTGTCGGGGAGCGCACCGGCAAGGTGCTCGCCAGGCTCGGCTTGCGCACCGTAGGAGAGCTCGCGCACGCGCCCCTCGGCACGCTCGAACGAGAGCTTGGCCAGGCCACGGCCGCACACCTCGCCGCCCTGGCCTGGGGACGTGACGAGCGCAAGGTAGTTGCCGACGGCCAGGACAAGAGCGTCGGCGCCGAGGAAACCTTCGCGACGGACATCGGAGATCCCGACTTGATAAGGCGCGAGCTGCTGCGCCTCTCCGGCCGCACGGCACGGAGCCTGCGAGCATCAGGATGGGCGGCGCGTACCATTTCGGTCAAACTGCGGCGAGCGGACTTCACGACGATCACCAGGTCACGCACGCTACGCGAGCCGACCGACGTGGCCCAGCGGATTTATGCCACGGCTTGCGAGCTTTACGCCGCGTCCGGCCTGAATTCCGGTGCGCTGCTGCGACTCGTCGGCGTTCGGGCGACCGGGCTGACCAAGGCGACGGACACAGGCACTCAGCTCACGCTCGATGAGCGCCCCAATTCCTGGCGCGACGCTGAGACCGCGATGGAGCAGATCACCAAGAGATTCGGCTCAGGTGCGGTCGGCCCCGGCTCCCTGATCCGCTCCGAGCACCACAAAGATCGCATCTGAACGTATTGCCCGTGTTAAGTATGTGCTTACAGTCACCCATAGTGACTTCCGCAGCAGGTCAAGTGCCGATGTCCAGCACCTGCTCAGGCGTCCCCTTTCACAGAACAGGCTGGCACTCGTATTCTGGGAAGAGCCAGGCCGCTAGGCGCTCGTCATCACATCCGGCCGGCGCGAGTTATTGGGAGGCACCGTGCCGCTTTCCGAGCACGAGCAGCGTCAGCTCGAGCAGATCGAGCAGGCGCTCTACGCCGAGCATCCGCGATTCGCCAAGGCGGTGCGGGCATCTGATCCGCAAGTTCACTACCGGCGTCGGCTCATCTACGCGATGATCGGCTTCGCGATCGGCTTGGCGCTGCTCCCTGTGGGCGTCGCGACGTCGTTCATCGCGGTGAGCGTCCTCGGCTTCATCATCATGCTCAGCTCGTGCTACTGGGCTGCCATCAGCTACCGGCGCATGAACGGGCTGCCAGCCGGCCGGGCGTCGATCAAGGACCGCGGGCCGAAGCGCAGGGGAGGCAAGAGCAGCAGGCGCGGCGGCACAGGCCTAGGCGCCCGGCTCGACGAGCGCTGGCGCCGCCGCCAGGAGGGCAGAGGAAACTAGCCTGACTGGGCGCGTGCCGCACTGTCTCGTGCGGCTCGTTCAGGCCACGACGCGGCTGTCAGCGGTCAAGTTCGGCGCTAGCTCCGGGCCGGGGAAGGCACCAAGCCGGTTCGCTGGCCTACGGTCTGCTGCAAACCGGTAAACATCGGGCCAACCACCGACGCGGGGATGAGCCTGGCCCGCAGTCGCTGTATGGTGCCGGCGCCGCGTGCCAGCGAGCGGCGGACCTCGGTCACGTCGGCCCTGATGCCATCGGCAGGTGCCGGGACCGGGGCGTATTTGCAGCGTTCCACCACGATGGCGATGCGGCCTATCGCCTGCTTGGCTTCATCGTCGATGTTCGCGTCGGCGCTGACGCGCCTGGCTGTCGCCCGCGGCGACTCGCTGAGGCGACGCGAAAGGCCGAAGTCCTCCAGGTCAGCGCATACCTCCTGCCAGGCTGCCGTGGCCAGTTCGATGTCGTCGCTCGCCGCGCGCCAGCGTCGGCGTCGGCTGACAATGCGCGCGGTTCCCGGGACGGTGCCCACGACGATCAGCAGCGCGAGCAGGCCTAGCAGTATCTGGTTGACCGGTACGTGCGCGGGCGGCTTTGGCAGCTGGGTCGGAATGTCCTTGCCCACCGCATCTGGCGGAGGCGCCTTCACGTGCGTACCGCCCCGCTGGACGCCGCTGTCCGTTGTCGGGAGCGTGGTCGGTGGGGTCGTACCGACATGGCCTATGGGACCGCTGGGGTCGCCGTACGATGGCTGGTTGGCCGTGCCCTGGCCGCCAGGGCCGCCTGGCGTTGGCTCGAACCTTAGCCATCCGATTCTGGAGAAGTAAAGCTCAGGCCAGGAATGCGCATCCGAGGTGGTCACCCGCCAGGTACCGTTGGCGTGCTCGGTGCCTCCCGTGTACCCGATCGCGATCCTTGCCGGGATGCCGATGAGGCGTGCGAGCGCCGCCATCGCGAACGCGAACTGCTCGCAGAACCCCTGCCTGTCCGTGGTCAGGAAGTCAAGCAAACCCTGTCCCGTGTTCGGCAGGTCGGTACGCAGTGTGTAGGTGAACCGGCCCGTCTGGAAGAACTTCTCGAGCGCCTGCGCTTTTTCAAACGGAGTCGTGGCGTTCTTGGTGATGTCTTGCGCGATTTTAGTCAGCTGCTTGCTCACCGACGATCGGAAGCCAACGAAGCTCCTGATAGCGCCCGGAATCGACTCGGGCAAAGACTCCAGTGCCTTGGTGAGCTGCGGCTGGCCGCTGGTCACCGAGTAACTCACGCCCGAGCGAATGGCATTACCCGAGTAGATCATCAGCGAGTTCTCTGACTCGCTCCACGACCCTGGCACGCTCAGGTTCGTCGGCCAGTACGGCACGGGCAGGAAGAAGACAGGGAAGTTGTAGCCGGTCGACGCGCCGACGACGTGGCCGAGCTTGATCGTGGTCATCGCCGTGGTGTACTGGGTCGTGAGTGCCAGGCCTTGCGGCTGTAGCATCTGCCCGCCCTGGATCGGGACGCTCGGAGTGGGCTGGACAATCGTCCACTCACGCTTTGCCGGGCTGTAGTTCAGCACATATACCTGGAGGTACTCACCTGTCTTTGAGGTCGACGTATAGGAGAGCACCGGCGCGCTGTTCGTCTCGCTCAGCAGGGCGTGCATCTGATCGACCGGATTGGGCAGCCCGGCTGGGACGACATGGTCGCCGCCGCCGTGGCTATCGAACAGCCGGTGCAGGTTGAGGCTGGGCAGCAGCAGCGGCGCGACGATCGCCGCGCAGATCGCGGCGAAGCCGATTCTCCTGCCGGTCGCTGCCAGGCCGCGGATGTCCGCGCCGCCGAGGCGCTCGTCTTCGCCCGCGTAGTGCCAGACCGTGACGATACGGCCCCAGCCGCTTAGCCGATGCCTGCCGTCTGACGCGAGCAGCCCGAGATACCCGACCGCGGCGAGCAGGAACGTGGCAATGCCGCTCGGTCCGCCGGTCTTGGCGGCGGTCGCTATCGGCGCCATATAGATCACGAGCAGCGGCAACCCAGCGATGGCCGGCTTGCGCAGTCGTACCGCCAGAATGTCGGCCACGATGGCCGCGAGCCCGATGCTGGCGGCGGCCAGCAGGATCACCCCGGGGGTGCCCGGCACCGGCGGCGAGTCTTTCGCTATGGCGCTGCCGTTGTTCATCAGCGTCACCAGATGATGCACCGACTTGGCGGTCGGTATCAGCAGTCCGAACGACTTGCCGCTTGACAGGATCAAGTTGAGGTAAAGCAGCAGCGCGGACAGATAAGTCACCAGGTCAGCGACTGGTCGCAGCAGCCGCGCCCTCGTCGCGCTCGCCGCGCAGCAGCCGATCACGATCACCCCGGCCAGCTTCAGGTACAACGACCTGTCGGTCAGCAGCGGTACGCAGGCCAGCGCGGCCGTCGCAGTAGCGCCGATCGCGGCCTGGGTGGGCGCCAGTCTGGTCAGCGTGCCAGCGAGCGCTACGGCGATGACAGCCCCGATGGCCGCGGCCAGCCAGCCGCCTCCGCTGATCAGCACCCATTCGGATGTCGATGCGAGAATGACCGCGACCGCGGCCGCGACGGTCAGCCGGTTGTTCATCGGGTAACCACCCCCAGGTTAGGCAGGGTGCCGCCGAATGCGGCGTATGAGC
>DATNEK010000208.1:0-25083 GCA_035553055.1 Streptosporangiaceae bacterium
GCGAAGATGTTTGAACGAATTAATAGCTGCCTGACGCCGCAGAACTGAACGCCCCGCTCGCAGCCAATAAGGTTTTTACCTAAAACTAAATTTCTAACGATATTGCAATACCTGCTCCTCGCCCGGCGGCAGCGAGCAGGCAGCTGCCGAGCGGCCTGCGCTGCCTGGGCTTTCCGCCCTGAGCGAACCCGTAGTCCGGCGTGACCGCTGCCATCGTTCGCGGACACGAGCCGTGCGCCAACGCAAGGTCGCAATGGCATCACCTATCGTAGTCGCACATACCTCATATAACCATGAACTACCAACGGCCTCAGAAGTTTTGCGTCCTGCAGCCCGGGTACTTCTGGCTGCCTGAGCGATGACCACCCGTTGCCTGCGCGGAACAGACCGTGACGCCGGGCAGGGCGCCGCCACGCGACAAGGCCGCCTTAATGCACTAGAAGGCTTATATCCGACTATAATGTGTTCGGTGGCACTGCTAGGCTGGGTGAGGCAGGCCTGACTACGGGGACCTGCGATGTGGCTCGCAAATACGATGTGCTAGTATACAGTGGACTGTGCTTAATGTACGCATTGGAGATGTTTTACGAAGTACGGTGTTTTAGGAAATATTGCGAAAACTCCGAACAGGGAATGGCATGCAAAAAGTAAGTCCAGGCCTCGCCGACGTTATAGCGTTCGATACCGAAATCGCTGAACCGGACCGAAATGGCGGCGCACTTCGATACCGGGGTATTGATATCGAGAGCCTGGCGGGCAGGGTTTCTTTCGGCGACGTGTGGGGCCTGCTTGTAGACGGCAACTTTGAGATCGGCCTCGCGCCCGCCGAACCGTTCCCGATCCCGATCCACTCCGGCAACATCAGGGTCGACATACAGGCCGCCGTCGCGATGATGGCGCCTTACTGGGGACTGCGCCAGCTCATCGACATCGACGATGCTCAGGCGCGTGAGGATCTCGCCCGCTCGTCGGTGATTATGCTCTCATTCGTCGCCCAGGCGGCTCGTGGCTCAAGCAAGCCGGCGGTCCCGCAGAAGAGGGTCGAGCAGACGCCGAACATCGTCGAGCGGTTCATGATCCGCTGGCAGGACGAGCCTGATCCCCGCCACGTACAGGCGATCGACCGTTACTGGATTTCGGCGGCCGAGCACGGCATGAACGCCTCGACCTTTACCAGCCGAGTCGTGGCGAGCACCGGCGCCGACGTCTGCGCCTGTCTCTCCGCCGCCGTCGGGGCCATGTCGGGGCCGCTGCACGGCGGCGCACCGTCACGGGCGCTGCACATGGTCGAGGCGGTGGAAAAGCAGGGTGACGCCCGCGGCTACGTCAAGCGGCTGCTCGACAGCGGCCAGCGGCTGATGGGCTTCGGCCACGCGGTGTACCGCGCGGAGGACCCGAGGGCACGGCTGCTGCGGGCCACGGCCAAGGAGCTCGGCGCGCCGCGGTACGAAGTCGCGCTCGCGCTCGAGGAGGCCGCGCTAGCCGAGCTGCGCGAGCGCAAGCCCGAGCGGGTCCTGGCCACGAACGTCGAGTTCTGGGCGGCGATCGTGCTCGACTTCGCCGGCGTTCCCGCTGAGATGTTCACGGCGATGTTCACCTGCGCCCGCACCGCTGGCTGGAGCGCGCACATACTCGAGCAGAAGCGGCTGGGCAAGCTGATCCGCCCGTCGGCCGACTACGTCGGAATCGGCCCGCGCGAGCCTTCGGAGGCGCCCGGCTGGGACAAGGCCGTCGAGCGCCAGAAGGAGCGCGTCTTCGCCTGACCCGGCCATCCCGCCGTCGACACCAACGCTGCGGCAACCCAAGAGGAATTAGACGATTGTCGCAATCTGGCAGCTGGATCAGCGGCAGCTGGCTCAGGGTCGCCGGAGGCGTGGGATGCGCGGCCGCATGACAGCCACGGATTGAGCACGACCCGCTCCCCGGTGTCCGCGCGGCGCCCGACCGCCCCCGCCGATCGCGCTGGCCGCTTCGCGGGCCAGGCTGCGCCGGAATACAGGAGCCTTCACGCCGGCTCCTCCCGCCGATCCGGTTGGTTCGCCGTCCATTGTCCGAGTGTGGCTCTAACCTTGGCATGTGCGAACGCGGTCACCAGTGAGCTTCGATGGCTAACGCCGACGACGTGCGCCGTCTCGCACTTGGCCTGCCCGATGTCGAGGAAATTGACAGCGACGGCTTCGACTTCCGGGTCGGCGGCAAGGGGTTCGTGTGGTCCTATCCAGAGCGCAAGCCAGGCCAGCCTCGGGTGATCAGGACCGACATCGCGGTGCTGTTCGTCGGGGATGAAGCCGAGAAGCAGGCGCTGGTGCTCGGTGAGCCCAACGCTTTCTTCATCGCACCCGGATATGACGACTGGCCGCTCGTGATGCTCAGACTTGACGAGGTCGACTCGCAGCGGCTGGCCGAGCTTGTCACCGATGCCTGGCGCATGCGCGCACCCGAAGCGCTGGCCAGGGAGCTTGACGCGGGAGGCTAGCGACGCGGCGGTCAGGTTGCGATAGGCCGCGGTCGACGAGCAAACGCGGTGGCCGATCGGCATCTGCCGTTCGGCCACCGCGTCGCTGGTGGCAGCCTCACGCCCGCAAGGTCATGACCCTTGGCCGTGGCCCCTCTGTCAAGATGGGGCGCTGTGAACCGGGCAGGCGGAGATCACGCGTAATGACTCCGCTGGTGCGTACATCCAAGGCTTGGCGATGATAGCCCGGTACATCCACGCGGTCTTGATGCCGACCGCGTTCATCGGCGCACCGGTGACAGCAGAGCTGCCGTAGGCCCACGGCCCGGTGCGGATGGCGGGGACCGCGAACATCCACGCCGTCTTGATGTTGATCGCGTTCATCTGCGGGCCGCCGATAGCGGAGCTGCCGTAGGCCCACGGCCCGGTGCGGATGGCGGGGACCGCGTACATCCACGGCCGGCCGGCGATCTTGCAGGAACTTGTCAAGACGACGTTCGAGCGAACATGTCCACTGCTGACGTGACCGGGCGACGCCACCGCCACGGTGCCGAGAGCGGCTAACACGAGGGACGGCAGGAGAATCCCACGTGTTGCCTGTATGCGGACCGTCCTTGGGAAAAGCTCACGGCGAGCGCTGCTCGCCGGTCCGGCGGTCCGCGTGATCACATACCTTAACGATCTGGCGGTCTCCATACGAGAAGATCTCCTCATGGGTGACTTGTCATCAAACCCTCCAGGACCGACAAGCTACACCAGTAGCGAACACTTGACGCGGCATTTGCAGCGATCTATGCAATGCAACTTTCAGATCTACTCGCGCCGTAGCCGCGCCGACCCGCTCAAGCCGTTCTGGTGGCCGGCACCCCAGCCACAAGCACCCCACCGATCACTGTCATTCTCAGATTGGCCGCGCCCGGCCGTCGCACGCGTCAGCAGGCGATCATCTCCAGAGCACGAATACGACACGATGGCATCACGGGGGCGCGACCGACTTCCGCGATCATGCCTGCCGCGATGATCGCCGAGTGGCGGCCTCGTGTGACGGCGCCAAGCGTCCGTGATCATGCGGCCACCATGATCGCGGAATCCCGGCGTCACCGGCCAGGCGCGGCGGCTACCGGGCCTCTACGGCTGCCATGGCCAGGGCTCGATTTCAGCCCCGCAGTGGCCCGATTGCGACCCCATTCCAGCCCATTACGGGTGGCCAGTCGGGTGCCCAGAAATTTACAATGCAACTTTCACTAACTGAGGAAATGCAACCAATCACCCGTTCTTGCTATTCTCGCAGGTTTCATGTGAGAGTTGCTTATGACCGGGTATTAACGGGCCAGAATGTTTCCGCGGGTCCCTTTCGGGCACCAACGGGGAGCTTGCCCGTAGGCCGAGAAAAGAAATTTAGGCGATCATGGAATTTCGGGTCCTCGGGCCGACTGAGCTGTGGTCGGCTGGGCAGCAGGCTGACCTCGGCGCAGCCAGGGAACGCAGCGTCCTGGCGATACTCCTGCTTACGCCGCGCACGATCGTGCCGGCCGAGGCTCTCATCGACCGCTTGTGGGGCACGCGACCGCCGCCCAAGGCCAGGGAGAGTCTCTCGGTTTATATCGCCAGGCTCCGGGCATCGCTGAGGCTGGCCTCAGAAGATAGCGTCAGGCTCGCCGGGCGCGCCAACGGATACGTGCTCGACGTCGATCCCGAAATGATCGACCTGCATCAATTCCGGCGTCTGCGCCGACAGGCGGATTCCCTGATCGCGACCGGCGATTGCCACCATGCAGTCACATTGCTGCGCGAAGCGGACGCGCTGTGGCGCGGTCAGGCGCTAGCCGGGATTCGCGGCGACTGGGTCGCGCGGATGCGCGACAGCCTCGAAGAGGAACGCCGGGCGGCCATACTCGAGCGAGTCGAGTGCGAGCTTGAGCTTGGCCGGCACACCGATCTTGTGGGCGAACTGCGCGGGCTGATGGCTCAGTACCCGCTTGACGAAACCTTCATCGCGCACCAGATGACGGCCCTGTACTGGAGCGGCCGGCCAGGTGACGCGCTGACGCTGTACAGGGAGACCCGCGGCCGACTGGTCGATGAGCAAGGCGCAGAACCAGGTCCGGTGCTCGCCGAGCTCCATCAGCGCATCTTGCGCCGCGATCCGCAGCTCGCGGTCAGGCTCGCGACCAAGCGCTTCGACCAGGCGGCGCAGCTCGACACGCTGCCGCCGGAAGCGATGGAATTCGTCGGCCGCACCGATGAGCTGGCGCTGCTGGCCAGAGAACCAGGCGACGCTCCTCGGATTGCCGTCATCGAGGGCATGCCCGGCGTGGGCAAGACCGCGCTGGCAGTACGCGCCGCGCGTACGATCGCGAGCCAGTACCCGGACGGGACGTTCTACCTCAGCTTCCATACCCACGACCCGGCGTCCCCTGCGCTGGACTCGGCCGAGGCGCTGCACCGCCTGCTCAGGATGCTAAGCGTGCCGGCGACGCAGATTCCTGACACAGTCGGCGAACGCGCCGCGCTCTGGCGAGCCCAGCTGAGCCGACGGCGCGCGGTTGTGATTCTCGACGACGCCGCCAGGCATGACCAGATCCGCCCGCTGCTGCCGATATCGGGCCGGTGCCTGATTCTAATCACCACAAGGCGCAGGCTCCCTGACCTCGAGGGCGCTCGGGTGGTGACCCTGGACGTGCTGCCGGTCGATGACGCGGTCGCGCTGTTCATGCGGATCGCCGGACCGGGCATCGCGGGCGACGCCGACGAGGTCGCCACCGCCGTGCGGCTGTGCGGGCGACTGCCGCTGGCGATACAGCTCGCGGCGGGCAGGCTAGCGCAGGGACGTCCGCACCGCCTTTCCGACCTGATCGATGAGCTGGCGCACACCCCAGCTCGGCTTGGCGGCAACGGCCCGGCCAGCCCCGAGGTGATGTCCGCATTCGACCTCTCCTACCGCGCGCTTGAGCCCGATCATCAGCGGTTCTTCAAACGGCTCGGCGTCAACCCATGCGCCGACGTCAGCCTGCAGGCCGCTGCGGCGCTTGGCGGCGGCACGCTCGCCGAAGCGGAGAAGGCGCTCGCCGCGCTGCTCGATCATCACCTGCTTGTCCGCGCCCCGGCAGGCCAGTTCCGCTCCCACGACCTCATCCGCGGCTACGCCGCCGTGCGGGCAGCGCGCGACGACCCGGCGGCCGAGCAAAGGCACGCGGTGGCCAGACTCCTCGACTATTACTTGTACACAGCCGACCAGGCTGACCGGGTACTTCACCCGTTCAGGAACCGGATACCTGCATCGGTCAGCTATCCGCCGGCGACCAGTCCGGCACTGGGTACGCAAGACGACGCGGCCACCTGGTTCGAGCTTGAGTGGCGCAACATCCTGCAGGCCGCTCAGTACGCGGGCAGGCACGAGTGGAAGCGGCAATGCGCCGATCTCACCCATGTGCTTGCTGGTTTCATCGAGATCAAGGGCTACTGGGACGACGCGATCGCAGCCCAGACGGTGGCCCTGCAGGCATGCCGTGAACTCGCCGACCCCGCCAGGATCGCGCGGGCGTCACTTGAGCTCAGCGTGGTCAGCCAGCAAGCGGGCCGGCACGAAGCGGCGCTTGCCCTGGCCGAGGAGGCGGCGGCGATCTACCAGTCGCTCGCCGACCAGCGCGGGCTGGCCGAGGCCCTTGACCAGATCGGACTGGCGAACCAGCGCTCCGCCAGGTCCCGCGAGGCACTCGCGTACTTCCACGAGGCGAGAACCTTGTACGGCAAGGCCGCCGACACCCACGGCATGGCGACCGCGCTGAGTCACACCGGAATCGCGTCCTGGCATCTCGGCCGCTACCCCGACGCGCTGACCCACCTGAGCGAAGCGCTCGGGCTCTACCGCGATGTAGGCGACAAGCGCGGCGAGGCCAAGATGCTCAACAATCTCGGCAAGATGCAGCTGCATTGCGGTTACCACAGGGAAGCGCTCGAAAGCTTCGAGAAGTCGCTGGAAATATTTACCGACATCGGCGGTGCGCAGAACCAGGCCATCCTGCATCACAATATCGGCAGCGTCCATCACTACAAGGGCAGCTATGAAAAAGGGCTCGCTGCCTACCGCCAGGCGCTCGCCATCTATCGCGACATCGGCGACCTTCCTGACGAGGCCGATGTACTCAATGACATCGGCGCCCTCTATCAGCGCGCGGAATGCTACGAAGAGGCGCTGATTCACTACCAGAAGGCAAGGTCGATCGCCGAGGAGATCGGGAACCTGTCTGAGCAGGTCATCGCCCTACGAGGGCTGGCCGACGTACGTCGAGGTTCTGGCCGGTATCGCGACGCGTTCGACGATTATCACACCGCCTTGCGACTTGCCAGAGAGATCGGCGATCCTTACGAGGAGGCTAAGGTACTCGAAGGAATCGCCGAAGCCACGCTGAGCACGCAGAAGCCTTACGCGGCACGCATTATATTCAGGCAGGCACTCGACATTTTCGAGCGGCTCGGCGTACCGGAGGCTGAGTCCGCCCGCATACGGATGGAGACAACCGAGCCCGCGCTCGGCCGCACGTCATTATCCGCTTCCTGACCCCGGGGACTCTTCCGTAGCGCGTGTATCGCAATTCCCAGGCAATGTGCGGGAAGCGGAGAGCCGAGCTGGACGGCCGCCGACTGACATGTCACGGGTCAGCGTCGTTACAAAAGCCGCAAAAGACCCACCAGAACGACGTCAACCCGTGATATGGCCCGAGTGGATCCGGGTATCCACCTCGTTCGGGCCGACGCGGTGCAGATGGATCCGGGTATCCACCCGCGTTTCCGGGGGTGGATCCGGGTATCCACCCCGACGCCGGGCCGGGCGGGCGGGGGCCGAGCGTGCAGGGGCTGGACGTGCAGGGGCCGGGCGTGCAGGGGCCGGGCGTGCAGGGGGTGCGATGGGTTACCGGATCCATCACGCCGGGGGTTGAGCATGGAGAAGTGGCGACTATCGTGCTGGCGCGGGCCAGTGACCGGCTGCCGGTTTGAGTGGTTTGGGGAGATTACTTCGGCGCTGGCCTGGCTCCGAGCGCGCCGCCGACGACAGCAAAGTAGTGGTTACTGTCGTCCGGACGCAATGCCAGGAATTTAAGGAACACGTCGCCGCCCCGGGCGATTCCGGCGACTTTCCACGATCATGTACCGCCCCATGATCTTGGAGACTTGACCGCAAATATTTCGGTTTTTCTCCACGATCACGCCGACCGGCATGATCACGGAGACTTCCCGACTCACCGCGCCTGCCTGACGGAATGCCAGGAACTTCGACCTGAGCTGGAACGACAGTAACCATTGGTGCCGGCGTGCCGGCGCTGGTCCGGGGGTGTAAGTGGGTAGGCGACCGCAGCCCCTACAAACAGGCCTGGCGCTCCGAGGGGGCTGAACTCGAAACCCGATGCACGCAACTACCTGCGATTATGCCACGCCGGTCACTGGCTGAGGTTTTACTTACAGACCAACGGTCCAACGTTGTCGTTGCGGGCCCGCCACCCCCGAACCGGGCGCGGCCGTCTCTCCCTGGCGCACCGGCTCCGCCCGGCCGGACCCGGCCACTCCGGAAAGGCCGGGCCCCCCGGAAAGCCCGGCCACCCCGGCTACCCCGAGCACTCCGGCCAGTCCGGCCGATGCGACCTGGCAAAGGCCCTGGATTTGCCCGTGACCTGGGATGCAAGGTTGCCATCAAGGCTTGTGCAAGCTCAACGTCATGTCTTGCGGGCCACCCTTGTCATGCGGTTACGCATAGGGAGGCATCCGTGGGCATCAACCAGGGCAGGGCTTTTCCCGAACCCCGCTGGCGCATTCGCGGACGGGGCCGAGCGTGCCCCGTGGCCGCGCCGGAAGCAGGTCCGCCAGCAGTGACGCTACCAGCGGCGCTGGCCAGGGGGGCCGACCCCTCTGGCCCCCCCGCCGCCGACATTGGGTTCATCGATGAGTTCGACGAGCTTGGAGATGACTGGTGCGCACACGGCGGCGACACGTTCGCTATTGACAGCCTGCTCATCAGCGCCGAGCGCTTCCTTACACAGTTTTACGCGGAGAACCACGGCGGAGCGCCCGACCGGCGGCTCAGGGAAGTGCGCCGCGAGATCGACGCATCGGGCACCTACTGGCACACGCCAGCAGAACTCGAATTCGGAGCGCAGGTGGCCTGGCGGAACAGCGCCCGGTGCATCGGGCGGCTCTATTGGCGTAGCTTGCAGGTGCGCGACCGGCGCGAGATTAGCGCCGCACCGGACATCGCCGCCGAATCGATCTCACACCTGCGTGAGGCCACCAACGGCGGCCGGATCCGGCCGATGATCACCGTGTTCGCGCCGGACCAGCCGGGCCGGCCTGGCCCTCGCATCCTCAGCACACAGCTGATCAGGTACGCGGGCTACCAGAACGCGAACGGCACGGTCACCGGCGACCCGGCCAACGTGGACCTGACCCGCCTAGCTCGCCACCTCGGCTGGCCGGGCGGCCACCCGGCAGGCCGGTTCGACGTGCTGCCGCTGCTCGTGCAGGAGGCCGGCGCGCCCGTCACGCGGTACGAGCTGCCAGACGACGCAGTGCTTGAGGTGGGCATCACGCATCCGGAGTTCGGCTGGTTCGCCGACCTCGGACTGCGCTGGCACGCCGTGCCGGTGATCAGCGACATGTACCTGGACATAGGCGGCGTGATCTATCCCGCCGCGCCGTTCAACGGCTGGTACATGGGCACGGAGATCGGATCGCGCAACTTCGGCGACACGGGCCGCTACGACCAGCTGCCGTTGATCGCCAGGCGCATGGGCCTGACCACAGCCAGCGAACGCACCTTGTGGAAAGACAAGGCAATGACCGAGCTCAACGTCGCCGTGCTGCATTCGTTCAGCACAGCCGGCGTCACGATCACCGATCATCACACAGAATCTGATCGCTTCCTGCGGCACCTAGAACGCGAAGAGCGGCACGGCCGGAGCTGCCCGGCCGACTGGACCTGGATCGTGCCGCCAGCCGCGCCGTCCGCGACGCCGGTCTTCCACAGGTATTACCAGTTCTTCGACCAGACGCCGAACTTCTACCGGCACCCAGTGCCAGCCATCGTCAAGTCGGCCTGACCCGGCCGAGCCGCTATCCGGCGGTACCACCCGATCCGGCCCTTCCTGGCTCCCCTGATCCTGACCGAGATCACCAGCTGGTCACTGCTCGCGCAGTCTTCGAACGCGCGGCTGGCCGCGTTCACTATCTGGGGCAAGCCGGAACTCGGATACTCGTCTTCTCCGGCCCCGATCACGCTCAACGTAATTTCCAAAATCTTGACCTTCGCCACGGCCTTCACCCTTGTTCCTTCCGCAGCGCGCTAGGCCAAGCACGTCGAACGAGGCGACGGCCGCGCCGCAAGCCGCGCCTCGCTACGACACCAGACCAGCTAAGGGGTGCTTGACAGCGACGAACTCGCCGGTGCTGGCTCAGGGCTGGCAGCCGCGACCCTGCTGGCCGCGACGCCGAAGTAGTCGCCGCCCTTGTGACGCGGATTGTCGCTACCCCAGTGCCGCACCCGTGACTGAGGGACCATCAGAGGGATGTGCTTAGAACAGTGAATGTAAGCCTCGGTGACGTGGACCATCACCCACTGCACTGGCCGGCGACCTGGATTCTCCGCCCGGGGAATCTCCAGATCGAACTCCTGCATGTGCAGCGGAGGGACGATGCTGACGTCGCCGTTCACGTGCAGGCCGATGAGATCGCGCGTGAAGTCGATCAGCAAGATGCCGACGTGCTGGTTCTCCAGCATGTTGCCGAGGCTGGCCATGACGCCATTGCCTCGGTAATCGGGGTAGGCGATGGTGCGGTCGTCCAGGACTCTTATGAAACCGGGCGGACCAGCCCGGAAGCTGCAGTCACACTCCCCCGTGCCATCGCTGGTGGCGACGAACGCCATCTCCATCCGCCGGATGAATTCCTTCATGACCGGTGTGAGGTAGTCGGTCACTTGATTCCGGTAGAACTGCTGGGCTCGCTGCGAGGTGCCGAATCGCTCCTGGAGGATCCGCTCGCCAGCCGAACCGGTTTCCTGACCTCGATCATGGCGCTTCCGGCTCGGCATGAAAGCCCGGGCCGCCATTCCTAGCATCGTCATCGCCCGTTCCTCCGGTCTGTCAGCCACTTGCTGACTGCCGCGGTGTGTGCGTCACCACAAGCGTGAGCGGACGACCGGGATGGTTTTCTTGCAGCGGGCTTGACGCAAGCCTTACTAAGCCATGAACTCGCCGGGTGCTAGCCGAATCCCCGCACACAGGGCACTCGCCAGCAGGCGGAGCACGCGGCCCGTAGGCAATAGCCCTGTGCGTCGCAGACGCACGGAGCGTGACGTTCGACGCAGTCGAATGGCAGCCCGTGGCCGTGCCGATCGACCGGAGGCACCAGGCTCCAGCCTGCCAGCCAGACGAAGGTCTCCATGATCGCTTCCATCCTGGCTGCTACCACCGGCTCGCCGGTGTCCCTGGCGTGCCCGCGGGCCACCATCGCGTGCTGGACGTCAAGAGACACCTGATACAGCGATGGTTTGCGTGCGAGGACCGGTAAACCGGTCACCGGGCTTTCCGCGGAGACGCCGCACACCCAGTCGAGCAGCTGGACCACGCCGTTGGCCCACTCGTTCACTATGCGCGCTCCCCCGGCGACGGATTCTTCCTTACGTGGAGTGCGCCATTGTCCGAGCATCGCCCACGAATGCACGTCGTTGATCAGCGCCAACGGATACGGCACAGCGGCGCCCTCCGTGGCGTATCTGTGCCTGGCCGCGCTGTTGAACAGCGGTAGCGCGCCGAAGTCGCCGGCTAGCCAGTGAAGTACGGCTCTGGCGTACATGATCTGATCGCCGGGATCGGCCTCGGCGCTGCCGAGTTCCGCCTGAGCGTCGGCTTCCCCGAGTAACTCGCGACGACTCGGCGGCCGCCCCGCGGCCTGGTTCAGAGTGATCGGTGACGGGCACCCTCCGGTCAGCGCCCAGCGCCAGGCTAACGCCGCGCGACCGGCCGCGCCTTGCTCGCCGAGACTGCGGGCAAAGACCGACCACAAGGTGGCCGGAGGCTGACTGATCGCCTCCGGCAAATGGTCAAGCATCTGTATAACGCCCACGAGTCGGCAGAATACGCTGTATTGCCGCTACCCCGCTGGCTGTCGTGGCAGATGACCAGAGCGGGAAGGGTCAGGGGCGCTGGCGCGTTGTCTCGCGCATGCGAGTGGAGATCTGGTCTGACGTGGTGTGCCCGTGGTGTTACATCGGCAAGAGGCGGTTCGAGCGGGCGCTCGAGTCGTTCGCGCACGCTGATGAGGTCGAGGTTACCTACCGGTCGTTCGAACTCGACCCATCCGCGCCCAAGGACGTGACTACGCCGACGGTGCGGGTGCTGGCCAGCAAGTACGGGATGAGCGCTGAGCAGGCCGGGGACGCGCAGCGGCAGATGGAGCAACGGGCGGCGCAGGACGGGCTCACCTTCCGCCTAGACGACTTGCGCAGCGGCAACACGAGGGACGCGCACAGGTTGCTGCACCTGGCCAAGGATGCCGGCCGGCAAGCAGACCTGGTCGAGCGACTGCACCGCGGCTACTTCACCGAGCAGTTGCCGATCTTCGATCACGCCGTGCTGACCAGGCTCGCGGTGCAGGCTGGCCTGGACCGCAGCGAAGTCGCGGATGTGCTCGCCAGCGAGGACTACGGACCGGCCGTAGAGACCGATGAGGCCATGGCCGCCACGCTGGGGGTGACCGGAGTTCCGTTCTTCGTCATCGACCGCCGCTACGCCTTCTCTGGGGCCCAGCCCGCCGAGGCCTTGAGCAAGCTGCTCGACGAGGTCTGGGCTAACGAGCGCTGACTAACGCTCAGCGAGCGCCGCGACCCGGCGGCGAAGGTCGTCCGCGCGCTTCGCGTCGACCGGCGCCAGGAGACTTATCGCCCGGGTCCACGCGGCACGTGCCGCGGCCTGGTCACCGACCAGCACCTCGGTCTCGGCGAGGCCAGCGAGCGCATCGGCGAGATTGACCGGCAGCTGGCCGGAGGACAATAGGTCGACGGCGCGGGTGAAGTGCTCGCGGGATCGGTCGAGGTCACTGGCTCGGTAGAGCTCACCGAGCTGGGTCACGATAGTGCTCTCGGTGAACGTGTCCGCGTAGTCGCGCACCAGGTCGAGCGCGGTCAAAAGCGACTGTTCGGCGCGGATGTAGTCCCCGCGGCGACGCAGCATCCCGCCGAGGGCGGTGTAGGCGAAGACTTCTCCGTTGCGGAATCCGATCTGCTCGCATATCAGCGCCGACTGCCGGAAGCAACGTTCCGCCTGTTCAGGGCTGCCTGCGGTGCCGTTAGTCGTGCCCATGTTGACCAGCAGGATCGCCTGATTCATGAGGTCACCGGTGGC
This sequence comes from Streptosporangiaceae bacterium, assembly GCA_035553055.1. Lineage (GTDB taxonomy): Bacteria > Actinomycetota > Actinomycetes > Streptosporangiales > Streptosporangiaceae > Chersky-822. The sequence continues at coordinate 12,847 of DATNEK010000208.1, forward strand.
GACGAAACCGTCAAGCGCGTGCTCGAAGCTGGCGAGGGATGCCGCGTGGTCGCCTTGGCGGTACTGAATGCTCCCCAGGTCCATCCATGCCTCAGCGGCGACGCCGCGGTCAAGCTGGCTATCGACGATCTCGATCGTCGTTCGTGCGACAGCGGCGCACTCGTCGAGCTGGCCACGCGCCCTGTGCACGTTGCTGAGGCCGAGCAGTACCCTGGCGCGGGCGCGCTGCTGCGCGCCAGCACCGGACACAAGATCGAGCGCGGCGTTGAACGCCTCGGCTGCGCTGTCGTAATCATCTTGCACCGCGTGCGCGTCGCCCAAGCTGCACAGCATCGCCGCCTCGGCGATGGTGTTGCCGTCAGCACGCGCCGCGGCCAGCCCGGCGGTGGCGACGTCGTGCCAGTCACCGAAGTGGTGGTGTGACTCGAGATACCGCTGCAAGGTGAGCGCCAGGTCCCAGGTCACATCGTTCCAGCCGCGCGTTGCCGCGCCGTGTACGACGGCGACGAGCGTTGCCTGTTCGTCGGCGAACCAGGCGGCCGGCTCGATCCCGTCAGGAACCTGGCTGGCCTGGGCGGCGGTCCTGTCGCTTGTGACCAGCGGAACGTGGGAGCGCAGCCGCTGATCCATCTGGGCGGCCGCGGCGAGGCAGGCACGGTAAGCCCTGCATACCGCATCGGTGCTCATCTCAGGCGACTGCGCGGCTGCCACCATGTCGCGTACGTACAGCCGGACGAGCTGGTGGAAGCGGTACCGCGGGACGGCCAGCGCGCGGCCGGCTGTCACGGTGAGCAGCCGGGCCTGGACGAGGCCGTCGATGATGTCCTCGGCGTCGCGGACGGAACTCCGCAAGGCCTCCGCTGCGACCCAGGCGCCAAAGTCCGGAAGGTCGAGCATGCCGAGAATCCGCAGAGCCCGCTGGTGTTCCACGTCAAGACCGCGGTAAACCAGGTCGAAGCTGCCGCGCAGGGCCGCGCCCGTGATGGCGAGCTCGTCAAGGCGAGTCCGCTCGTCCTCGAGACGGCCGGCCAGCCAGCTAAGGGGCCGGTGGTCGCGTGAAGCAAGACGTGTGCCGGCGATGCGGATAGCGAGCGGCAGTCCGGCGCACAGCTCAACGACGCGGGCTGCCGCGTCCGGTTCCGCTCGCACGCGGGCGCGGCCGACAATCCGGCCGATGAGCTCCACGCCATCGTCATGGTCAAAGGGCGCCAGCTCGACATGCGGCCACGACTGCAACCCGGCAAGGTGGGCGCGGCTGGTGACCAGCAGCCCGCAGCTCGGGCTGGCCGGGAACAATGGCAGGGCGTGCTCGGCCGTCCGGACATTGTCCAAAACCAGAAGCAGCCGGCGGTCGGCGCAAAATGACCGCAGCACGGCCGTCCGTTCCGGCAAGGTGGCAGGTATCGCGGCGGGAGCGAAGCCGAGCCCGGCGAGCACCTGGCCGAGCGCGCCGTGCGGATCGATAGTGCCGAGATCGTCTCCTCCGAGGTCGACATAGATCTGCCCATCGGGAAACTCGCCACGCAGCTTGTGCGCGACGTGCACAGCGAGCGTGCTCTTGCCGGTTCCCGGCATGCCGGTGATGGATGCGACCGCGGGCCACGCTCCTGGCGAGCCCCCGCGGAGTAGCTCGGCCACGTTCTTGATGGCTTCGCGCCGGCCTGAGAAGTCTGGCAGGTCGGGCGGTAGCTGGAATGGCCGCGGCAGCGTCGGGGCGCCTCCCGATGGCGACGGCGCCGCTGACATGGCCTCGCCACGCAGGATCGACTGCTGCACGCGCCGCAGTTCGGGGCCAGGCTCGATACCAAGCTCGGCAACGAGCAGCTGACGCGCCTGCTGGTACACCTCAAGAGCCGCCGCGTTCTCGCCTGCCTGGGCCAGCGCCGCCATGAGCAGCGCATAACCGTGCTCTCCCAGTGGATGACGGCGCACATGCGACCGCAGCGCGGCGACAACGTCCAGGCCGGCCATGGTGCACGCCTCGAAGTAGGCCTCCCGTGCCTTACGGCACTCATCAGCGATACCCGAACGCGCCGCCTCGAGTATCGGCCCAGCCACTACGCCGGCGAACGCGGTCCCGGCGATCAGCGCCGGCTGAAGTGACTCAAGCGCGGCCAAGGCGGCAGCGGGATCGGCGCGGTCAAGCGCCGCTCGGGCGGACCGGAAAGCTTGCCGGAGGCGCCAGAGGTCGAATTCACCTGGCCGTACCGCAAGCTGATAGCCGCCGTTGCGGGTGGAGATCCGCGCCGCGACATCGGCGGGTAGCTGGCGGCGCAGTTCGCTGGCGTAGGTACGCAGGTTGGCCAGCGCGTTTCGCGGCGGGCCTTCTGGCCAGAGCTCGGCTATCAGCGACGGGGCCGCGAGGGTCTCATTAGCCGCGGCCAGCAGCACCGCAAGCAAAGCGCGCCGCCTCGGCGAGCCAAGTGGGACCGGGACCTGCTCTACCAGGAGCTGGAACTCTCCAAGCCCCCGGAAGTCGATCGTGGTCACTGCCGCCTCGCGAACCGCACGGCAACCGATGCCGCGAACTTACGCGGCTCAGCCTAGCGGGGCCCGCCATCGACGGCCAGCAGGCCCGGTGCTGCCGGGCCTGCTGGCGAAAGCGGCTGAGCGTGCTGCCCGTGTCTCGCGCGGCTAGCAATATATGGGTTTGGACGAGGGATTCGTGCAGGTAGCCGTTCCAAATTGGTAGTTGGCGATGCGAGTCCCGTTGGAGACGGCGTTTTGGGTCAGTTTGCCGGTCATCCGCAGCGCGTTACCGAACGAACCCCTTGCGACTGAGCTCAGCGGCATCGAGCCACCACCAGCGAGAGCAACGGGCCTCGACCCGACGCCGTTGAGTACTTTAATGTCTTCGGCGCCTTGCTCGAACATCGAGCCGAGCCCGAACCCGGCCGCGTCGAGTGCCGCTCCATGTTCGGCTCGGGTCAGGTTCGCACCGCCAAGTTCACCTGTATCTTCCACGTCGTTCGCGTAGTCAATAACGGTCGCCGTGCCGGACGCGAGGCCGCAGGCCATCGCCGTTGCCGCCAGGCAATAGCCGAATACTCCGTCATCAACGCCCGCTCTGAGATTGTCATCGGAGAGCAAGTGGCCCGTCTGAACGGCGCTCTTCGTATAGCCGTAGGCCGCGAAGCTGGCCCCTAGGCAGACACCCGCTCCCACGCCGTCGGTCATGGTAGTGCAGACGAGCATGGTCACGCCAAATGCCACATATGGTGCTATGCGCTTGAAGCCGCGCGTTACTTTGTGCAGCGAGGACGACAGCCAATGCGGCACGTGGAATCCTCCGCCGTGAGGAGCAACGGGCCGGTAGGTAGTAACGTGCCCGTAGCCGACGTAGCCGTTGTTGGTGTAAGTGCCGTCGCTGTAGGCGCTGTGCTTGGGGACCCGGCCGATCGGGATGTTCCCATCGCAGTACTCGGAGCAGCCCCCGCCGCCACTGTCGTACGGGGTGATGACGACGTCGCCGTCCTCGTTGATCGTGATCATGCCGGTGGGGTCGCTGGCGGTGACGGGGTCGTCGGCGGCGTAGGTGTATCCGGTCATGGTCTGGGGGTTGCCGGTGTCAAGCGTGGCGTCGACGCTGACGAACAAGCCGGTGGCGGGGTTGTATTTGCGTGCGCCGATGTCGACCAGGCCGGTGGCTGAGTGCGACACGTCACCGAGGAAACCCTTGTTGTCCGGCCAGGTGCCGGTGCCGGCGAGCATGGTGCCGTAGGGCGCCCCGGCCCGGCGTATGACGGCTGACTGGCTGAACGCGGCGACTGCGGTGGTCATGGTTCCCTGGACCGAGCCGGACAGCCAGTACAGCGTGCCCCCGGTACTACCGCTAGCAGCAGTCTCACCGATGACCTGCCCGGCGAAGCTGTAGTAGCGCTCGCCGGTGATGGTGCTTCCGGCGCTGGTGAGCTGCTCGTCTGGCAGGTACAGGGACGTCGTCGTGGTGCCGCCGACGGTGTCCGATTCGACTAGCTCGGAACCGTCGGCTGCGTAGACGTACCTGGACGGGGCGGCCGAGGTGCCGGCGGAGGCCAGCTTGCCGTTGGGGTCCCAGGTCAGGGTCTGGTTGCCCAGAGTGGTGGTGTCCCCGGCGCCGTCGTAGGCGTAGCTGGTGGTGGGCAGGCTGCCGGTGACCGTGTTGGTCGCGCTGGTTGATGAGACCGCGTGGGCGTGACCGGTGACCCCGTAGTGATAGGTGGTAGTGGTGTCGCCGCCGGTGTTCCCGGCCGGAGCGTGGTTGGTGGCGGTGAGGATGTCGCCCTCAGGGTCGAAGGTCCAGGACTGCCAGTAGGGCTCGGGGCCATTGACCGTGCCGTTGCCTGCGGCGGCCGGATTGGTGGCGCAGGCGTTGGTGGAGGTCCACGCCTGGGTCAGGCGGCTGAGGGAGTCGTAGTTGAAGCACTGGTCTTCGACCGGCGCCCCGGTGCCGCCTTGGGTGTCGGCGATCTGGGTGATCTGCTGGTCGGCGTTGTAGGTGTAGGCGATGTTGTCGACCTGCGGCTGCGGCTGCTGGTCGGACAGGTTGATCCCGGTCACGTCGCGGGTCTGCGGATCGTAGGAATACGTCAGCGCGGCCGACGATGGGCCTGAGCCCAGGTCGATCTGGGAGATCTCGTTGTACGGGGTCCAGGTCGCGCCTGAGGCGTAAGCGTCGTATCCCGACTCCGTGATCGGGTTGCCAAACTTGTCGTAGGTGTAGCTGATCGATTCCACCGGCAGGCCAGCTCCGGCCGCCGGAGTGGTGGACGTCATCAGGCCGGTCGTGGTGTAGGAATACTGGGTGCGGTAAGTGCCGGCCAGCGGCTGCCCGGCCGGTACGACCACGACGTTCCCGGTGACGTCGCCCTCTGAGTCGTAGCCGAGAGCGCCGGTCCTGTAGGTAACGCCGCCAGTGACCGAAGTCTGCGACGACAGCAGGCCTTTCTTCAGGGTGTCCCAGGTCCAGGTGCCGATCTGGGTGCCACTGCCTTGCGTCGTCGATCCGGTGTACTCGGCGGTCCTGCGGTTCAGCCCGTCGTAGGTGTAGTTGACTGTCGCGCCGGCGCCGTTGGTGGTGTACGCGACGTTGCTAGCCGCGTCGTAGCCGGTGACCGTGGTCCCCGAGTCAGCGTCCACGGCCTTGATCTGCCTGCCAAGCAGGTCGTAAGCATAGGACCAGTTGTCCGCGGCCGGGTCGGTGATCGAGATATTGTTGCCGGCCGCGTCGTAGCCGAACGCGGTGACCTGCGGGCTGCCGCCGGTGATCACCGATCCGGTCACGGTAGGCGCTGATGCGTACTGGATATGCTCGGTCTCCTGGCCGAATACGTTGGTCACGGTCGCCGAAGGGGTACCCATCACGCCGCCCGACGGGTTCCGCTCGATCGTGGTGACCTGGTTGCCGCTGTAGACAGTCTGGACCGAATCGGTCAGCGTGGTGCCGTTGTAATCCTGCTGGTTGATCATCCGGCCGGCGGCGTCGTAGGAGGAGATCGTCCGATCGTTGACCGCGGACGGCGCGGCCGTGACCAGCGTGGTGGACGGATTGCCGGTGACGACATACTTGTTGTTGGTGCCCGCCGTCCAGCCGTGGCTGTCGTAGAAGCTGTCGCTCACGATCGTGTCGCCGCCTTCTGCGGCCGTCTGGGTCTGCCGCAACTGGCCGAGTGAGTCGTAGATCGAGACCGACGGGACGTAGTTCGCAGCGGTCCCGTAGTCCACCAGCGTGTTTGTCGTCACCGCGAGCGGTGCCGTCTGCGTCTCAAGGTAGGAGTAGGTGATGTTCGCGGCATCGCCTGCCGCCTGCGACCGGCCAGGCTTCCATTCCGCGGTCAGCCAGCCGAGCGGGTCATACGTCGCGGTGCTCACGTAGCCGGCCACGTCGGTCTCAGAGAGCACCGACCCGCGGCCTGGATCGACCACTTCGGTCGACGTCTGGCCCAGCGCGTTCGTCGTCGTGGTCTGGGTCAGCGGGCCGCCGTCCGCCGGGGTGTATGCGGTGGTCGTGGTGTCACCGCGGCCGTCAGCGGCGGAGACCACCCGGCCAGATGAGTCGTAGGCCGTGGTGCTCTGGGTGACGAAGGTCAGCGCGCCCCCGTTGTTCGCGGTCGCCGCGGTTCCCATCGTCGCGTTTCCCGCCGTCGGAGCGGCACCGAGTGTGGTCGATCCGTCGAAGTATGTTCTGGTGTCCTTGACGATGTCCGCTGCCGTCAGACTGCCAGGCGCGGCCGGGCACGCCTGGCTCGCGACGATCATTTCGCTGACCGCGTCCCTGATCCACGCGGAGGTGTTGTCGGCGTAGCTGGTCTGAGTGCACGTCTGCGGGATCGCTGTCCCCGTCTGGTCATCAAGCACCGCCCGGCCGGCGCTGTCGTACGTGGTGACAGTCTGCTCCTGCTGGGTGCCGCCGCCCGCGAGATCGGTGTACGTGATCTCCTTGGTGGTCCTGACCATGGTGGCCTGCTCGGCCGGAAGCCCGGTGCGCGTCCTGGTCGCCGTGGTCGCGACTACCGAGGGAACGGTGATGCTGGCGCTGGTCTCAGGTCCGCTAATCCCGTTGAAGGTCTGGGTTTCCAGCTGCCGTCCGGCCAGCGCGTTGTCGTCGGAGTAGGTGTTTCCGAGCGAGTCGGTGACCGTAACCCCGCTTGTGGTGCCACCGCCGCTTGTGGTGTCGCCGTTCATACCGAGGAAATACCGGTCCTGCGTAAGCGTCTGGGTATCGGCAGTGCCGTTGGTGGTGTTATCGGTGTTTCCGAACAGCGTGTTCACCTGGGCGAACCCGCGAAACTGGCCCCAGGTCCTGTCCTTGGCCCTGACCACCTCGTTGTCGTCGTAGTGCCAGGCCGGGTTGCCGATGTAGCTGTACTTCGTGACCTGAGCAGGATCGCCGGCTGTGCCGTCCTGCACCTCAACTTCGGACACCACGTACTTGTTGAAATAATCCAGCGTGGTGTTCTGATCACCAGGCTGAGCCCACTTCACCGGATAACACAACGTCGTATTCGCCGATGGGTCGGCCGGGATCTGGGCGGCCGTGCACCCAGTCGAGTAGGTGACGGAGATCAGCTCGCCGGTCTCCTCCTCGATCTGGGTCAGCCGCCAGTGCGCCATCGACGGCAGCGAGTTAACCCCAGGGATCCGGTTGTCCATCAGCTGATACGACAACTGTACGGGCGGCAGCGCCAGCGACGACCCTGACGCCGAGTACCCGGTCCGCGTGACCGAATTCAGGATCAGCTCTGAGTCGCCCTGGGTGGAGAATCCCTGGTTAAGCGCGTACTGGTCGACTGGCACGTACTTGGTGCCATTCCAGTACTGAGTGGTGACGCTGTCGATCCGCATCTGCGACCAGAACGTCGGAGAATGGTTAGTGCAGCTGGCACCTGACAGGCATTGCTGGTCGAACGGCGTATCCGGCCAGTTGGTCGCGTTCGCCGAGGTGAACTGCGAAGCGGTGCACGCGAACGATTGGGTCGGGATGCACCGCTGGTCAGCGCCGAACACCACCTGGTCAGGCGCGTTCGCCGTGCCATACATCGACCCGGCCTCGTCGCGGAGCCCGTAGTCGATCCTGGCGAGGTACCCGCCCCTGACGTACTGCACCCCGGTCGTGGCTGCGTTAGCCCCGTAGTAATTGGTCTCCTTGTTGTAGTAATACGCCATGGCGTTGCCGGTGGTGTCGATCACGAAGTCGAGATTCCACCGCCAGGCCTGCGTGCACGACGAGGACGAGAATCCGCTCGATGAGTTGCAGGGATCGCCGCTGTGCGCGCCATACACAGGAACGGTGAAGGTCGAGTTAGTGACCGGGTCTCCGGTGGCCCAGCCCGGGCCCTTGTTCTTGCCGAAGAAGTACTGGGTGCCATCGGGCGTCGTCACGACCCAGTACCCGTCGTCGTGAGTGCCGTTCCCTGTGTCGGAATCCGTGCCGGTCAGGTATTGCACGTGGTCGCCGTTGTCAGACATCTCGTGCCAGGTGTTCGTGCTGCCGTCAAGCACTAGCTGCGTCGATGAGCCGTCGAGGCTCATCGTGACGACCTGGCCGGCCCAGCAGTCATCGAACTTGCCCGTGATCACGCCTTCAGGGTCATCGGCACAGTCGGTGTAAGTCCGCTCGATGTAACTGTCAGACGACAGCGTGAAACCCTCGCCGACCATGCCGAACTGGTTGTTCGTCGACGCCACCCGGCCGTCCACGCTGGATGAGTCGTAGTCGAGCGTCACCGAGGGAGCCGTGCCGGCCGCGGGATCTGGCACCTGGAGCGAGTAGGACCAGGTAAAGTCACCAGCCGCGCCGCCGCCAGTCCACGTCTCCTTCGGTGACAGCGAACTTACGGTGAAGTCACCATTGCTGCCCGACGGACCGGAAACGGCGGCTAGGACCACCGACCGTCCTGCCGACGGCGCCACCAGCTTCGGCCCTGGGCCGACCGAGACCGGCCACCCGGGCGAACCAAGCAGCACCGCGCCCAACACCAAATCCCGGCTGGGCTCAAGCCGCGAATCCAGCGGTGTCTGCGTCCGACAGCGCGCCAGTCTCGGCGTCGTCACGGCACAGGCCGGCAACTGCACCAGGTGCAGCCGGCCGGCGAAATCACCACCCACCGCGCGAGCGAACTCGGCGTAATCGAGCCCAACCGACGCCAAGCCGCCAGGCCCACCGGGCGCCGAGACCTTGAACACCACGCCAGAGATCCCGAGTTTGCGCGCCTGCGCCTGACCAAACACCCGTACCCGCGCGCCGGAAATCGCGCCCGCACTCAACCTGCCAAACGGCCTGGCTGCTGCCGCGAGCACCGGCAGCGACCCGGCACGGACCATACGCCCAGGCCGGCCGAACGTCACGCTCGCGGTTCCGGCCGCAGGCCATCGCGACGCCTTCGGCGCACCCTCAGGCACCTTAGGCAGCGTGTGTCGCCGCACGGCCCGGTCAAGCGAGACTCTCGGCAGCACCTCGACCTTCTGCGGCTTGGGTCGCCAGTGCAGTGCGGCCGAGCGCGCCGCCTGGCCGATGAAGCCGGCGGTCGATATCCCGAGACTGGCAACCAGCACCAGGGTCACGCCCCCGCGCGCCCACCGCGTCGCCCAGCTAGTCATGCGTGCCTCCATTGGCGCCAGGCCTCGGCTTAGAGACCGTTCAGGAAGAAGTTTTGGATTGCGTTCGACACGTCAGAGGCGACCTGAGCGGCGATGTCGGTGTAGTACTGCGCGGTCGGCACCCCGCCGGACAGCAGGGACGAGTTGACCAGGTTCGGGCTGCCAGGCTGCATGACCGCCGTCGCTACATCGGAGGTCACCTGCGCGGTTGTGTTGCCATTGGTGATCCAGCTGTTGACCGCCTGCCTGACCGCCTCGCGAGGATCGGACGCTGCCATTCCGAGCGGCACTATCGTCGTCAGGATCACCTGCACGCCCGGCGTGGAAGGGTCATTGTCGACGGAGTAGTTCTGGATCGCCGTGACCAGGGTCGAAAGCTGCGACTCGACCGTGGCGGCCGACGCGCCCTGCAGCACGTCGTCGGCGCCGACGCTAATGATCACGTCGCGCAGGTTGGGCTCGGCGGTGACATAGGCCCGCAGCCAGTTCGCCGCGCCAGCCGCGGTGACAGTGCTCGCGCTGCTGTCGGTGTAGATCTGCTGGACCCCCGTGCCGAACAGCGTCGTATTGAATACCCGCACGTCGCTTACCTCGCCGGGCAGGAAGTCGCCGGCCACTCCGCCGGTCTTGTCCCGGCCGACGGTCAGGCTGCCTGCGGACGCCCACCCGGTGAACGCGGCGCTCGCGGCCAGCGAGCCATTGACGTAGAGCTGCGCCGTATCGGTCGATGAGTTATAGACACCGGTCAGGTGCGTCCACGTCGATGCCGTCACCGCCGGGCCCGTCGCGCTGGTCACCGCGGCCCCGGTGGTGTCGCTGCTCGCGAAGTAGAACGCCCAGTCCCCGCCGCGCACGCCCAGGTAGAAGCCGCTGTTGCTGGTACCGTCCTGGGCCAGGACCGCAGCGTTCGCAGACGGAACCGACGACAACTTCACCCACGCCGACACTGTGTAGCTGCCAGCGGTGTTGATCACCTGCCCGGAGCTCGACGCGAACCCGCTCGTCCCGTTCAGCGACAGCGAGCCGGCCGTCGTATCAGTCGGCGGGGTGTCAGTCGCCCAGGTAGCGGAACCTGCGAGGGTCAGGTTGGAGGTCGGCGACGATCCGCCGTCGTAGGCGGTCGTCGAGGTGTCAAGGTTGGCACCGTTCATCCGCCACCAGTGAGCGGGCACCTGGCCGCTGGATGCGACGTCAGCCACTGATCCGGGCAGTGCTACCCCAGTAGCTTGCAGCGACGCCGGCAAGTCGTTAGCCCAGTTGCCGAACGTGAATGGCGGTGCCTGCGCCGCGCTCTGGTCGCCGAGCACAGCGACCGTGCCGTCCGTCGGCGTCGCGTCGCTGACATCGATCCGGGAGACGTAGTACAGGGCAAGCAGCGAGTTAGCGTTGGTGAACGGCGTTCCATCGCTGTTGGCCGTCTGGTTTCCGGTCGCGTAGAACGTGGTGGAGTTCGGTGTCTCGTGCAACGGCACCAAGGTCTCGCTCGACGTTGCCGGGATGTGCAGGCTGATCACGAGCTTGCCGGTGCCGCCTGACACCGCTGGCTTGGCCACCGGGTCGCTGTACACGTCAGCCCCAGCCGGGAGCGTGACGCTAGCCGATCCGCCGAAGGTCAGCGCGACCGGAGTCGCAAGCGTCGCCGTTCCGCTTGACTCCGCCCCGATCGTGGCAGCGTCGAATGTGACCGGCGTCATGCCGTGCGCATTGGACAACTCGATCCGCGCCTGGCCGCTGCCAGCGGTGGCCGTCGCGATGACCTCGCGGAGCGTGATGTCGCCTATCGATCCCCCAGCCGGGCTGATCGCCGAGTCCATCGGGCCCGCGTACGCACCGGTCCAGGCCGAGCCCGCCGGCCCCTGCCCGCCTGCGACCGGCCTGGTGCCGATCGCCAGGATGTGCAGCACGTTCGCCGACGTCGTGCACGACTGCGTGTTGGGGAGCAGGTTGACCGGCAGCACCGGGAGCGTGATCGACGACAGTGTCAGGCCCGGATTGGCGGGCAGCACTACCTCATACAGCTGCGGCTGGGTGCTGCTGCTCGCCGTCGTTCCCACATCGACGTGCGAGAGGGTGACGGCCGCGGTGCCGTGGGGCCGCGCCCAGTCAGGTACCGAGGTAACCAGCGGCTGGCTGGCGCCGCCGTTGCCGTAGTTCAGCGTCGCTTTCATGGCCGGCGAGCCCGGCGAGCCTGGGTGCCAGCCGCAGGTGGTGGCGGCGAGCAGCGCCACGTCCGTTGCCTTGACCGCGGGCAGCGGTATGGTCTGGCCGTCCGGGATCACGTTGTCGGCGATCACGGTGCCTGAGCTCGTCCGCAGCTGCGGCATCGTGAACGTCGCCCCGCCCATGCTGAACGTCGCGCCTGAGCCGGTCGCGCTGCCAGGGTTAATCCCGGCGGCCTGCATGGCCTGGAGCGAGAGGTTCTTGCCGCCAGCGCCCGTCAGGTCGAACCCGCCGGCGAACGAGGCGGCGCCGTCGCTGGCGATGCCCAGGTTGTTCATCGCCGCGGTGAAGCTCGAATCGCTCGCCCCGCTGATCGGAGCGGCCTCCAGGAAGTCGATTCCCGCGTTGTAGTGGTTGCCATCAGAAGCCGGGTCGGTGCCGGTGACGGTGAGCTGAAGGACGTGGGTACCAGCCGTCAGGTGCACCCCGCCGAGGAAGACGTAGGTCGCAGAGGTGACCGGGCTGTAGGCGTCGAGCGGGCTGGTGGCGGTGTTGTCCAGGTTGAGGTCGGCGGCCTGTGGGTCGAGGTCGAAGCGCACCGAGCCGTAGTCGTGCCCAGTCGTGAGGTGAACCCCTAGCGCGTAGTCCGATTCGACCGGAGCGGTGAAGCTCACGGTGAAGTGCGCGCCGAGCACCGAGTTGGTCAGCCAGAGCTGCCCGGTGTCTGACCAGGGCGGACCGGTTTCGACCTGGGTGGACAGCGTGCCCGCCGACGGCGTGCCCGCGGTCAGGCTCTCGCCCTCATACCGGCTCGTGGGGCTCAGCGTGAGGTAGTTGATGCCGGCCTTGAATCCGCCCGAACTGGCATTCTGGCCGGTCATTGTGAAAGTGAGCGTATGAGTGCCCGCGGTCAGGAGCTGGGTGCCCAGATCGAGGTAGGAATTCCGCACAACCAGGCTGTAGCCATCCCACGGCACCGTCGCGGTGCCGCCGAGGTTC
>DATNEK010000209.1:0-2334 GCA_035553055.1 Streptosporangiaceae bacterium
TCGGTCGGGTCGCCGACGACCTTGCCGTCAACAAGCCTGGCGTCGCTGGCGACCAGGTACGGCAGGATCGCCTCCTCGATCGTGTCGGTGGAGCCTGCCGCGTGGTGAATCTTGCCTTCCAGGCCGTACCCGGTGCCCGAGATCGTGTACCGGTCGACTGGGTCCACCACCTCGACCGCGGTCATCTGGTTCATCGTCAGCGTGCCGGTCTTGTCGGAGTTGATGGCGGACGTGAACCCTAGTGTCTCCACCGAGGGCAGGTCCTTCACGATCGCGTTCCGCTTGGCCAGGTCGACACCGCCGACCGACAGGATCATCTGCGCCACGGTCGGCAGGGCCTCCGGGATGGCCGCGATCGCCAGCGAGACCGCGGCGGTGAACAACTCGTCCCAGGCATCGCCACGGGCCCGGCCGAGCGCGAACATGATGACCATCGTCAGTCCGGCCGCCGCCGCGATCCACAGCGTGAGCCGGTTCATCTCCTTGGTCAGCGGCGACTCGTCCACGGCCGTCGCGGACAGCATCCCGGAGATTTTCCCCAGCTCGGTGCGGGCGCCGGTGCCGGTGACGATCATGACGCCGCTGCCGTGCGTGACGGGCGTGTTCATGAACGCCATGTTGGCCTGGTCGCCAGGCCCCAACTTCTCCTCCGGCAGGGTCACGGCGCTCTTGGCGGCGGGCGTGCTCTCCCCTGTCAGCGCCGACTCGTCGATCTGCAGCGCGCTGGCGGCGATGATCCGCCCGTCGGCCGGCACCTCGTCCCCCGCGGCGATCAGCACCACGTCGCCCGCCACGACCTGCTCGGCGGGGATCACCGACTCCGACCCGTCCCGGCGCACCCTCGCGGTCGCCTTCATCATCGACTTCAGGGCGTTCATGGCGCTCTCGGCCTTGCCCTCCTGCCGCATTCCGACCACCGCGTTCAGGATCGTCAGCAGGACCAGCAGCACTCCCGTGCTCCACTCGCTGATCAGCAGCGACACCAGCGCCGCGACGATCAGGATGATCTGCATATAGCTGCGGTACTGGTCGAGGAACCGGCGCCAGCCTGGCTGGGGCTTCTCCTCCGGCAGCGAATTGGGACCGTTGTCCCTCAGCAGGCCGACCGCTCGCGCCGCGCCAAGTCCCGCGGCCGGATCCACGCCAAGCGCGGCGGCTACCGCATCCGGTGAAAGCGCGTACCAGCGGCCGGCATTCGCCGCCTGGCCTTCCGCGGCGCGTGCTTGCGTGGTCATCTCAGCTCCTCAGGCGGCCAGGCGGCCACCGAGAGCACGACCTGGCCTCCTCGCGATGTTGGATCGGCCTTCCGGCCAGGTTTCCGCTCACCCCAGCGCGGCGTCCCCACCCTCCCGAGGGTGATTCCGCCGCACTCGCTGTCGGTCACCCTTCGGTGGGTGATGAAGCGGCCGGTGCCGTCGCTAACGCTGGGCTGCACGTGCGGTTTACGGAACGCGACCACCAAAGATGCTGTGATTCGCTACCGGGGTTCCGGCCGGCCACGGCCACACATACGCGGCCGAATACGTCGATGGGTGGAACGCGGTCATGCGGCCGGCCGGCATGACCGCCGCGGATCTGACCGAGCTCAGGAAGATCATCGCGGGCGGGGGTAAGGACTCAGTCACCCGTCACTATCCGGCTTGGCGACTTCGTGCCGCTGTCGGCCGCCGCGTCAGCCTTCGCCTTCTTTCTGGCTCTCGCCTCGGCCTGCTTGGCCGCGAACGGGTCGGCGGGGGCGCCCTTGGGTGCCTGGGCTTCCAGTTCGCCCTTGATGACGAGCAAGTGCTCCCGTTGCTCGCCGCTCACTTCCGGGTACTGCGGCTGGATGCCGATCAGCGAGTGGGCCAGCACCGCGGCCGAGCAGAGCCTGGCGAACCACTTGTGATCGGCCGGTATGACATACCACGGTGCCCAGGGGGTGCTGGTGGCGGACAGCATCTCTGAGAACGCTTCCTGATAGTCGTCCCAGCGCTGGCGCTCCTTCATGTCCGCGGTCGAGAACTTCCAGTTCTTGTCGGGCAGGTCGAGCCGCTTGAAAAACCGTGTCCGCTGCTCTTCCTTTGACAGGTTGAGGAAGAGCTTCACGATGTGGAAACCGTTATCGGTCAGGTACCGCTCCCAGTCGTTGATCTCACGGTAGCGGCGTTCCCACACTCCGTCGCCTTTGGCTTCTTTCGGCAGCTTCTGCCGGTCCAGGTTCTCTGGGTGCACCCGCACGACTAGCACCTCTTCGTAGTGCGACCGGTTGAAGATGCCGATGTCTCCCCGTGCGGGCAAATGACGCGCATAGCGCCACAGGTAGTCATGGTCGAGTTCCTCAGTCGAGGGCTTTTT
>DATNEK010000210.1:0-10053 GCA_035553055.1 Streptosporangiaceae bacterium
GCCTGATGACCGAACCCCTCCAGCCTCCTGAGGCGCTGCCCCGAATCGTCGATGGTGACATCATCGGACCGATCGACGCGACCAAGGTGCCGCGGTTCGCGGGTCCGGCAACGTTCGCCAGGCTGCCGAGAATCGACGAGGTCACGAGCGCCGACGCGGTGGTGGTCGGGGTGCCGTTCGACAGCGGCGTCACCTACCGGCCGGGCGCGAGATTCGGGCCCGCGCACATCAGGGAGTCATCGAGGCTGCTGCGCCCCTACAACCCCGCGCTCGACGTGTCGCCGTTCGCCAGGCTCCAGGTCGTCGACGCGGGGGACCTGGCGGTAAACCCGTTCGACATCGCCGAGGCGATCACCAGCGTCGAGCGCGGCGCCCGCGGCCTGCTTGAGCTGGCACCGCACCTGCTGACGCTCGGCGGCGACCACACGATCGCGCTGCCGCTGCTGCGCGCGTTCGCCGCCGTGCACGGTCCGGTCGCCGTCGTGCACTTCGACGCTCACCTTGACACCTGGGATACCTACTTCGGTGCCGCCTACACGCATGGCACGCCGTTCAGGCGCGCGTCGGAAGAGGGCCTGATCGACCGTGAAGGCTGTGTTCACGTCGGGATCAGGGGTCCTCTGTTCTCCGGCACCGACCTGACCGATGACGCCGAAGTCGGCTTCCGCGTGATCTCCGCCGACGAGACCGATGGACTCGGCGTTACCGGCATCGCCGAGCTCATCGCTGAGCGGGTAGGCGCCCGCCCGATGTACGTGTCGGTCGACATCGACGTGCTCGACCCGGCGCACGCCCCTGGCACCGGCACCCCGGAGGCCGGGGGCCTCTCCAGCCGGGAGCTGCTCGGAATCCTGCGCACGCTGCGGCACCTGCACCTGATCGGCGCCGACATCGTCGAAGTCGCACCGAGCTACGACCACGCCCAGATCACCGGCATCGCCGCCGCTCACGTCGGCTACGAACTGCTCTCCGCGCTCGCGCTCAGCCGACCACTTCCACGGTAGCGACCCAGGGCCCAAAGACTGGCGCCGTCCCGGTCATCAGAAGGCCGTCGGGTTCGGGACCGGCTTGCCGGTGCGATGGCAGGTGATGATCGCCTGGCACAAGGCGATGTCGGCCAGCCCGTCCTGGCCCGATGTGACCGGCACCGCGCCGGTGGTGACGCAAGAGTGGAAGGCCTCAAGCTCGCGCCGGAAACCGCTCTCGTAACCGATCACCTCCTGGCTTCGCCAGGATCGCGCGGTGCCGACGTCCCCGCCGTCGACGACCAGGCTGGCAGGTTCGTTGCGCAGGAACGGCGAGGGGAACGCGAGCGTGATCCGCCTATCCGGCGCATAGAGCACGAATTCCATCTCGTACCTGGCGATGCCCGGCAGATCAACCCAGTGGATCGCGGCGCGCAGTTCACCGAACCGCAGTAGCACGGTGACCTGCTTGCTTGACAGGTCCACGTAGTCAAGCCAGTCGGGCTCGCCGAGCAGGCCACGAACCGAGTTGATCTCGTGCACCAGCGTGTCGAGAAGCACGTCGTGGTACACCAGCCGGTCAAGCTCGCCGGCTGGTCCGATCGCCGCGTTCACGCTCGCGGCCGAGGCGGCGAGCAGCTGACTGGCCACTTCATCGGCCAGCGGCGCCGCTCGCAGCAGCGGGTAGTGCGCGACATAGGGCCGGAACGGCGATTCCAGCGTGGTGACCCGTAGCAGCCTGGAATCGGACAACTTGGCTGCTTCCTGCGCGAATCTGATATAAGCCAGGTCGTATCGCTTGGGGTAGCCAACCATCAAAGTGACGCCCGCCTCCTCGGCGGCGGCCACCATCGCCTTACCCTCGTCTACGGAAAAGCACATCGGCTTCTCGGTGAACACGTGGCGGCCCGCCTCGGCAGCCGCGACCGCTATCGTCGCGTGACTGCCCGAGGTAAGGACGAGAACGGCGTCAATCGGCGCGGCGATCAGCTCGCGCCAGTCGGAGTAGGCGGCTGCGATGCCGTAACGATCGGCACACGCCCTGGCGTTCTCGCCAACGATGTCGCACACCGCGGTGACCTCGTACATGTCGCCAAGCTCGGCGAGGTAGTGCAGGTGCATGACCTGAGCGATCACCCCAGCGCCGACAACACCGACCCGCAGCCTGCCCATCGGCCTCCTTTCCCCGCTCCTCTGCCCGGCCTAGCTATCCCCTATCCACCCGCTGCCGATCTGGCCCAGGCGTGAACCGGCCCGCCGCTCCGTTCGTGGAGTACATCGGCGAATAAAAGCCTTATCGGCTAATGCCGCTGTGCCCGGTCCACTCGCCGAATATGCTGCTTGGCATCCTTTGGGGGCCTTATGTCGGAACTCGCGCTTCTCACCTGGGTGGTGACCGCACTCGGTGGCCTGTTCCTGCTTGCGATCTGGCTGATCGAGTACGACCCCGACTTCCAGCGTGCGGCGGCGACGAGGCTGCCTGTTCCGGTCATCTCTGGTCACGCGATGCTCGCCATCGGTGGCCTCGCTACCTGGGTGACCTACCTCATCACCGACAACGACGAGTTCGCGTATGCGACGCTCGTGATCCTGGCGGTCGTCGTCTGCCTCGGGATGTCGATGGCGACGCGCTGGGTTGTCGTCTACCGATCCACTGCCAAGCCGGCCCGCGCGCGGGTGGCAGCGGCGGCTGGAGCCGGGGGGCCGGCCGGGGCCGGCGCCTTTGGCGCCGGCGAGCATGCGCGCGAGTTCCTGGTGCCGCCCGAGCGCCATTTTCCGGTGGCGGTGGTTATTGGCCACGGAATATTCGCGTTCACCACTGTGGTACTCGTGCTGCTGACGACGCTTGGCATCGGCGGCACGTAAGTCGACCCGCTTCGAGCCAGGCGGCTAGCGCGCGGCCTCCAGCTTCGGGATGTCACGCATGCCACGGAGCGGTGAGAACAGCACCCAGAAGCCGGCCGCCCAGCTACCGACCACGCTCAGCCAAAGTGTCGGCAGGACTCCGAGCGCCGTGGCGCTGCCGAGCACACCACCGAGCAACCCGCCGAGCGGCAGCGTGCCCCACACGATCCAGCGGATAGCCGCGTTCATCCGGCCGAGCAGTTCGGGTGGGCAGATGATCTGGCGGTAGCTGACCTGCGCGATGTTGTAAACGACGGCGGCGAAACTCAGCCCGGCTACCGAGATGGGGAACAGGACGAGCCGCCAGCCCGCTTCCGTCAGCGGCATGAGGATTCCGATCGCGCCGAAGACCAGCATCGAGAACCAGATGATCCTGGCGGTCCCTATCCACTTGGCCAGCCGGCCAGACAGGACGCCGCCGAGGATCCCGCCCACGCTCCCGATGCTGAACAGCAGGCCAACCTCGGCCGGACTGATGTGCACGATCCGGACCAGGAAGATGATCTCCAGAGCGCCCGCCATGGCGCCGAACAGGTTGGCCGTGCCGGTGCAGGCCGCGATCTTGCGGAGCACCCGGTGCCCGAGCACGAAGCGAAGCCCGGCGAAGATCTCGCCGAACAGGCCGCCGCGCGGCTGGCCATCAGCGGCTGGTGACGCGAGCCTGGCCGGTTCCCGCGTCTTGATCAGCCATAGCGAGACCGCCGACACCGCGTAGGAGAACGCGTCAATGCTCATCGCGCCAGCCTTCAGCACGCCGAACAGGCCACCGCCAAGCCCAGGCCCCACGACTTGCGCGAAGGACTGGGTAGCGCCGAGCTTGCCGTTTCCTTCATGCAATTGGTCTCGGTCGACGAGCGCGGGAACGTAGCTCTGGTAGGCCACGTCGAAGAACACCGTCGCCAGCCCGGACAGCAGAGCGACCGCGAACAATTGCGCCATCGTCAACGCGCCGAACGCGGCCGCCAGCGCGACCGAGCCGATGATCACCATCCTGGCCACGTCGCAGGCCAGCATCAGCCACCGTTTGGCGACCCGGTCGACCACCAGCCCGGCTGGCAGGGCCACGAGCAAGAACGACGCCGTCCCGGCCGCGGTCAGCAGCCCGACGCTGAAGGTCGAGGCGCGCAAGAGCACGACAGCGGCCAGCGGCAGCGCCACCATCGTGACCGACGAACCGATCTCGCTGATCGACTGCCCGCCCCACAGCAACATGAAGTCCCGATGCCGCCACAGGCTCAGCGAGGCGGACGCCGCCCCGACATCAGCGTCAGATCGCCCATCCGATTTCAGATTATCTGAAATTGAATTATCTGAAATCGTACCAGGCACTCTTGAGTCCGTCACGGCGCCCATACTGGCCGACGTCGAAGGACAGTCAACTGATTTTCCAACCAAGCGCTGGTTCCTTCGCGCGCCGCACGTGCCACGGCTGCCACATCTGCACAACGAGAACGCGCCCGGCACGGCCGCCGATCCGGCCTATCACGGATTAGTGTCGTTACAAAAGCCTCGAAAACGCCAAAACAACGTCAACTCGTGACCCTCTCATCCCGGCTTGAACGGCTCGGGTGCGGGGAATTCGGGTCGGTGTCGGCCGGTGGCCCACTGGTGCGCGACAGCGGGGTGCACTTTGCTGCTGTGGGAACAGCGGCGTTGGACCGTTGCTGCCGTTGGCCAGTGCCGGGAAACAGCAGCGTCGGACCGTAGCTGCTGTTGCCGACCGCGAGGATCCGCCTGACGTGGTTCTTCCGGTCTGTGCCGGGACAGTCAGCCGAACGGTCCATCTGCCAGGCCATCGCGCCGCCCGCCCCTGGTTTCGCGGCAGTAACACAGACAAAGGTGCGGCAGTAACACAGACAAAGGTAATGCTCCGGCACGAGCGCAATGGGGCATGAGGACTGACCGGCGCGAGAGCCGAGGTCGATCGCGGAATTTCGCCGGGCGGACGAAGCCAGGGGGCGCGATGGATCAGGGGTTTCACACCTGGTTTCCCAGATGGGTTGCCGGATCCATCGCAGACATGGCCGGATCCCGGCCGACAGATTGCCCGGTTTAGGTACTAAAGAGCTAACTCGGGCTTGAGTCGTCGGCGGTGTAGTCGAGCGAGCCTGGAGATCAGGCGACGTTCGTGAGGTCGACACCTACCAAGGCGCTCAGGACTTGCTCTCCCGACCGCGTCACCGCGACGGCCCGGCTTGTGCCGGTGCGGGTGATCCAGCCCCTCGCGAAGAACTGGCCGCACAACGCGGCGCCCGCTCCCCCGGCGAGATGCGGGCGGCGCTCGGTCCAGTCGATGCACGACCTCACCAGCGGGCGCTTGGCCGCTATGAGCCCGTCCACATCGATGTCGAGCGCGCCGGCCAGCCAGTCAAGGCCCGCCTGGGTAAGGGAGAAACCCGCGCTCTGGTCGATGAACCGCGCCCGCGTCATCGCATCGGTGATCCGCACGCCGAGGCGACCGGCCAGGTGGTCATAGCAGGTGCGCGCCCTGGCCATCGCCTTCACAGTGCTCGCCTCTCGCAGCGAACGCACGGCGACCGTTTCCGTCGCGACGACAGCCCCAAGTCCCTCGATCAACTCAGCGACCTGCGGGCCCGCGAGCCTGACGTATCTGCTCCTGCCCTGACGCACGGCAGTCAGCATCCCGCCGTCCACCAGCCTGGCCACGTGCTCGCTGGCGGTCGACGGCGCGACGCCAGCGTGCCTGGCCAGTTCGCCGACGGTCCAGGCCCGGTGATCGAGCAGCGCCAGGCAGATCGCTGCCCTGGTCCGGTCGGCCAGCAGGCCCGCCGCTGTGGCGAGTTGGTCGGCTGTCATGAGTCCATGATGCCCAATAGACGATTCGGCCGACACCGACACGTCGCTGTCCTAGCGTTGCCAGCATGCCGACAGAACCTGCCTCATCGGACGCCGATGCCCGCACCATTCTGGCCGATCCTGCCTATGTCGTGCCGCCCGTGCCACCTGCCTCAGAAGTCGGAACGCTCGCTTGGCTGCGAGCTCACGTGACCAGGTTCAGTGAGGGCGAGGCGCACGACCGCCGCCGGGCGCTGGCCGAGCGCGAGATCGCCGGGCTCGACCCGGCCAAATTGCGCCAGGCGGCAGCCGCACTTGCCGACGCGGAGCTAGCCCGGCGCACGAGTTCCGAACCAGTCGACGTGATGCTGCTGGCCAGGCGGATACCGGCGGCGGCGCTCGCGGCCGGGCTCGGAGTGGCTCACGACGATATAGCAGGCGCCGTTGAGGCGATGCTCGCGGCGGTGTCGGGCTACCTCAATCCTGACCTGGCCGGACCCGAGGCCGATTCGTCCGTCGCGCTCCTGGTCCGGGCGTTCGGACCAGGAGAACCCGAGCACCTGGCGAACCGGATCGGGCTGCTCATGCAAGCCTGCGACGCGACCGCGGCGCTGATTGGCAACGCGCTGATCGCGGCCTCCGCCGCTGACGACACCGTGGAAGAAATAATCGACCGCACTCTTGTCGACGACCCGCCGACTCTGCGCACCAGGCGAGTAAGCCCGGACGGCGAGGTGGTCACGATCGACATCAGCGGCTGCCCGTTCGGGGCCGGGCGCAGACCGTGTCCGGGCGCCGAACAGGCCACGGCACTCGCCGCTGGGGTACTCGATGCGATCTTGGAACGCTGGGACCTCAGCGACCAGCGGATCGATTACCTGCCGTCGCCGAACCTGAGAATGCCGGCGAGCCTTCTTGTCACTCCGGCTGGCTAAAATTCGCCCATGATGGAATCCAAAGCGGCCGTGCTCACCAAACCTGGCAGCGACTGGGAGATCTGCGATATCGCGGTCGAACCGCCGCGGGCCGGCGAAGTGCTGGTCAAGATGGCCTACGCCGGACTCTGCTACTCAGATGAGCACCTGCGCTTCGGGATGGCGGCCGAGTTCCCGATCGTCGGCGGCCACGAGGGTTCCGGTGTCGTCGAGGCGGTCGGCCAGGGCGTGACCAGCGTGCAGCCGGGCGACCACGTGGCGCTGACCTTCGTCGCCATCTGCGGCCACTGCCACTGGTGCGCCAGCGGCCGGTGGAGCCTGTGCGAAAGCGGCGGCCGGGCCGGCGTCGGCCGGATGGCGGATGGCACGTTCAGGTTCAAGGGTGGCCCGCCGTCGTTCCCGGCCGACGGGTTCGGCGGGTTCTGCGCCATCGGCACGTTCTCGCGATACGCCGTGGTGTCGCAGAATTCCTGCGTCAAGGTGGATCGCGACATCCCGCTGCGAGCCGTCGCCCTTGTCAGCTGCGGAGTGCTGACCGGCTGGGGCTCGGTCGTCTACACAGCGGGCACCTCGATCGGCGACACGGTCGTTGTCGTCGGCGCTGGCGGCATCGGGCTGAACGCGGTGCAAGGCGCCAAGCACGCGGGAGCGACGACGATCATCGCGGTCGACCCGGTGCGGGCCAAGCGCGACCTGGCCATCCGGCTTGGCGCGACGCACACAGCGGAGACCGCCAAACAGGCTGCCAAGCTCGCCGCGGAAGCCAATCCCGCGGCCAAGGGCGCCGACGCCGTAATCGTCGCGGTCGGCAACCTAGACAGCGACGCGGTCACCGGTGCCTACCGAGCCACAGGCAAAGGCGGGACGCTGGTGATCGCCGGCCTGTCACACGATCCGCTCGACGTGAACGTGCAGGTCCCGGGCACCGTGCTGGCCGTCACCCAGCGCCGGATCGTCGGCTCCTTCTTCGGCTCGTGCAACCCGGTCAGGGACGTGCCCCTGCTGCTCGGCCTGTACCAGCGCGGCGAACTGCTACTCGACGAACTCGTCAGCAAGCAATACAAGCTCGAGGAGATCAACACCGGCTACGCGGACCTCGCCGCCGGGCGCAACGCGCGCGGCGTGATCGAGCACTCGGCAGCTTGACCTCAGAGGTCGGCCCGGCCGTGCGGGCCGCGCCAGTCGAGGAGCGGGCCCTGCGGAACGATCCGGCTTGGATTGAGGTGCGAATGCGTCATGAAGTAGTGCCGCTTGATGTGATCGAAGTTCGTGGTCTGACCGAACGCCGGGACCGAGTACAGGTCGCGGGCATACCCCCACAGGTTCTGGTACTCGGTCAGCCGTCTGATACCGCACTTGAAGTGCGAATAGTAAACAGAGTCGAACCTGGCCAGCGTCACCCATAGACGCACGTCCGCCTCGGTCAGGCGGTCGCCGACCAGGTACCTGCGGTCGGCCAGCCTTACCTCAAGCTGGTCAAGCGTGCCGAACAGGTCCGTGACAGCCTCGTGGTACGCCTGCTGGCTCGGAGCGAACCCTGCCTTGTAGACCCCGTTGTTCACCGTGGCGTAGATCTTTTCGTTGATCTCGTCAATCTCGGGCCGCAGCGCGGCCGGATACAGCTCAAGCGCGGACCAGCCGCCGAACTGGGTTTCGAGATCGATCGTGATGTCAGGGAAGTTGTTGCTGACAATCCGGCGCGTCTGCTTGTCCCAAAGCACGGGGACGGAAATGTGGCCAGGGTAGCCAGGCTCGGTGGCGTCGTAGGCCTCGCGCAGGAAAGAGAAGCCGTTCACGTCGTCGAGCGAGTGCCCAGGCCCGGCGCGGAACGCCCAGCCCCTGCCGTCTCTGATCGGGTCGACGGCGGTCAGCGAGATGACGTCCTCGAGGCCGAGGAGCCTGCGGACGATCGCGGTCCGGTGCGCCCACGGGCACGCCCATGAGATGTATAGGTGATACCGGCCGGCCCCCGCGGGGAACCCGCTCGACCCGTCCGCGGTGATCCGGCCGCGGAACGGATACGGCGCCCTGACGAACTCGGGATCGGGCTTGCTCTTGGCCTTCCTGTAGTCGCCGTAGTCGCCATAGGTAGCGAAGTCCACCGGGCTTGCCCCGTGTGCGGCCCGCTCGCTCGTCACAGTCATGTGGCCCAGTTAAGCCGCCCCACCCCAGCCAGAACAACCCGATCTCGGATAGTGCTATCCTGGACAATCCCAATTGGGATATTCGCTTCTTGGTTATTCACTTGTCCGATATTCCGATTTCGGTTAATCTGGTTTCATGATACTTGATCCTGAGCAGGTCATGCTCGAACTGCAACGAGCCACGCACGCGATGCTGCGGGTGCTCGCCGCCCGGCTGGCCGACGAGAACCTGCCTCCGTCAGAGATCAACGTGCTGGCCAACCTGGCCGACGGGCAGTTCAGGTCCGTCGGCGAGCTCGCGGCGGACGCCGGCGTCAAGCCGACCACGCTGACCAGCATTCTTGATCGGCTTGGCCAGCGCGGCTACCTGGCCCGCGAGCTTGACCTGGGCGACCGGCGATCCTTCGTGGTACATCTGACGCCAGAGGGCGCTAAAGCGGCACAACGGGCTAGCGCCGCAATGGCGGACATCGTCAGCGAAGCCACCGGGTCGCTCACCGAGGCCGACGTGGCCGGCTTTCGTAAGGTTGTCCGCGCGCTCACGGAAGCGGCCCGATGACCGGCGAGCTGACCCGCATCATGGCCGAGATCACCTCCGGCGGCCAGCGGTTCGGGCACCGGCAGCACATCCAGCTCGCGTTCATCGCCGGGCGACGGTACGGTGCGGCGGCCGCACCCGATCTGATGCGCGGGTGGATCAAGCAGATCGCGGCCGCTCACGGGGCGCCGGAGAAGTATCACGAGACGATAACGGTCACCTGGGCCCGGCTGGTGGCTTACCACGTGGCGGCCGACCCGTCGCTTCACAGTTTCGATGCCTTCGTCGACCGGCACCCGGCGCTGCTCGACAAGACGCTGCTGGCCAGGCACTACTCAGCGCCCGCGCTCGGCTCCGCGACCGCCAGGACCAACTGGGTCGAGCCCGACCTCATCGCCCTGCCCTAACCCCCGCCCACCTCGGCGATGCTGTAAGCCCGCGCAATTCAACGACATCGGGGGCCCGGAGTTTCATGATCTGGGAGGATTTTCCACGCTATGCGCGGAAAACTCTCCCGCACACGAAAAGCCTCCCAGATCATGAACCCGGTATCGGCATAATTGCCCGGAATGCCCTGGGCAGGCAGCAGCGGCCCGGCACTCCCGTGCGCCCAGGCACAACCACCAGTGCCCCGTTACCACACCACGGCCCCTGCACCACCACCATCACCCCGCCAGCCATCACCACTCACACCACCACTGACCAGCACACACAAACCGAGAGCAGCCCCGCCGACCGGAGAACATGATCCGCTTGTGCTTCCTAGGATT